>JADFUO010000135.1 GCA_015222115.1 Bacteroidota bacterium
ATGTCATTTTCTCTCGAATTGTTTCCGGGTTCGTAAAATTTATTTCCTTTAATATTTTCAGGAAGAAACTCAATGTCAACAAAATTATTATCATATTGATGCGCGTATTTATAATTTTTTCCGTATCCGATATCCTTCATTAATTTTGTAGGAGCATTTCTAATGTGAAGCGGGACAGGCAAATCACCGGTTTTACTAACCATGTTTTGAGCTTCTATAATTGCCATATATGCAGAATTACTTTTTGGCGAAGAAGCTAAGTAAATAGCAGTTTGCGATAAAATAATTCTTCCTTCCGGCCAACCGATTTTATTAATGGCATCAAAGCAAGCATTAGCAAGTAATAAAGCATTGGGATTAGCATTTCCAATATCTTCAGAAGCGAGGATTACCATTCGCCTGGCAATAAATTTAGGATCTTCGCCGGCTTCTACCATACGGGCAAGCCAGTAAACCGCAGCATTAGGATCGCTTCCACGCATTGATTTAATAAAAGCAGAAATGATGTCATAATGCATCTCACCCGCTTTATCATATATCGCAAGGTTTTCCTGAATTACATTTAATGCTTTCTCATTATCAATAATTATTTCGTTATGTTTATCTTCATAATTTGTAATGAGTTCAAGAGCGTTGAATAATTTCCTTGCGTCACCACCCGAAATTCTTAAAAGTGCCTCATCTTCCTTGATATTGATTTTTATATCTTTTTGTTTTTCTAAATGTTGTTTTGCAACGGAAAGCAATTGTAAAAGATGGTCTTTTTCAAGGGGTTTTAAAATATAAACCTGGCAACGAGAGAGCAAAGGAGATATGACCTCAAATGATGGATTTTCGGTTGTAGCCCCGATGAGTGTTACAATACCTTTTTCAACAGCACCAAGCAATGAGTCCTGTTGCGATTTACTGAAACGGTGAATCTCATCAATAAACAATATTGCATTGTTTCTTGCCTTGGCCTGTAAAATCACATTCCTGACGTCTTTAACGCCTGAACTTATTGCACTCATTGTATAAAAAGGACGCGGAAGTTGTGGAGAGATAATATAAGCAAGTGTGGTTTTGCCTACTCCCGGCGGTCCCCATAAGATCATTGAAGGAATATTACCCGATTCAATTGCCTTTCGTAAGATAGCATTTTTACCTGTAAGATGCTCCTGACCAATAAATTGTTTGAGTGTTTGCGGTCTGAGTTGTTCTGCTAATGGTTGAAAAGATGTCATTTATGTTATTATTCTGTAAAACTTTCTTTTTAATTCTATAACAGTTGCGAGTTACGAGTTGCGTGTTGTGCGACCTGAAACCCAGATGGAATTGTTTTCGCAAGATCAACATTCCACAGGGTAAACTTGTAACAAAAAATATAAAAGTACAAAATTATTTCTTTACGGGATTAATTTTTAATTTTGGTCAATAATTTTCACAGTACACTAAAATAACCAATTTTGATGTATAACAATTGCATGTTAATTTATAATTATGAAACTATTAATGATTTATTGTAATAATTTTTATTATAAACCTGTAACTAAAACTCTTGAAACTGCTGAAGATAAAACTGAAGCAATAGAATTTGATAATGTTCTTGTCGGATTTATTCATGCCGAAGCAGAAGATGAGCAAGATTTTAACGGAGTTGAAAAAAAGTTAGTAAAGAATCTTAAATGGGCTGCCAAGAAAAACAATACAAACAAAGTAGTATTACACTCCTTTGCTCACTTGTCTGAAAGTAAGGCTTCTCCTGAATTTACAATTGAATTATTTGACAAAATTGAAGCAAGAATGAAAAATGCAAATTATGAAACATGGCAGACTGCTTTTGGATATTTTATGGATTTAAGATTAAATGCTCCGGGATATTCTTTAGCAAGGATTTTTAAAAGCTTTTAATTTTAAATTATTAATTATACCGATACAGAACATGCCCATACGGACAAGTTTTGCCAAATTTAAAAGGTTGTTCCTATCGGTATGACTAACTCTAAACAGCTTTTACTTCGTAAAACTGTTAAGATTTAGTATACTTCTTCTTAGATGGAATAAATAAAATAAAAGGAATTGACCCGAGCGCAATAAAAGCAGATATCTGGAATGTAATATTGAGTCCAATCCAGTCTCCCAATATACCCACTATCATAATTGTAGCTGCACTTATAACAAAATTTATTGTCATGTAAATCCCCTTAACAAATGCAGGTCTTTCGTGACTAATCTCCTGAACAATTGCAAGAAGAACAGGACTTGTTGCGAACATAAAAAATCCAAGTAATATCAATACAGGTATCATCATATCTTTAGAAAAGACGAAAAAATACATAATAAAAGGAGTTGCTATTGCTGAGATAAGAAGTGTTGTTTTTCTGCCGATTTTATCAGAAATGCTTCCTCCGACTAAAGTTCCGGCAGCACCTGCTAACTCCAGCACAGATAATGAAATTCCTCCAATCCAAATGCTTTCGTTCTGGTCAATTGTCAAGTAAGTGGGAAGAAAAGTAGTAATAGCTGACTTCATTATTGACCTGAAAAACATGATCCCGGTTATAATAATAAAAATGGGTATGATTTTTTTTACTGTTTGTTTAATACTCTGTAATTTTCTTTCATTTTTATAATTATTTGAAGTATCAATATCTCTTAATTTATAATACAAAATCAGAGAAGCAAAAACAGCAAATGGAATTAGTTTCCATGTGCCTTCCAATCCCCATAGCGAAATGGCACCGAGAATTATTAATGGACCGATTGTACGCGCAATCTCTCCGCCAAGCATGTAAAAACTCATACCTTTTCCAATACGGCTTCCAGAGATATCTTTGATTATTACCGGACTTGGTACGTGAAACAATGAAGCACTTATACCCATAACAAATAATAAAATTGCAAGTACCGTATAATTTGGAGCTGCACCTAACAAACTCATTGCTACAGCAGAAATACTTGGTGTTACTATTATGAAATATCTTACGGGAGCTTTATCTGCAATAATCCCGAAAATCGGATTTAAAAGTGAGGGAATCCTTTGAAATACTGTTAACAACGCTGCAAGTGAATAAGAGATACTTAATTTTTCAATTAATAATGGTAATATCGGGGCTAGAAAAGAAGTGTAAATATCATGAACAAAATGTGCGAATGAAATTGTTATAACATTTCCTAACTGAAATTTACTTCTGTATTTAGTTGTGGAATTTTGCAATTTAAAAAATTAAAAATGCAAATTTACAAAATGTATAAT
>JADFUO010000136.1 GCA_015222115.1 Bacteroidota bacterium
ACCGATAGCTATCGGTATCACTAAGTATCACAAAGGAAATATTTGATTCTCATGAATTACTATTTTTTCTTATTGTGGATAAAATTTAAACAAAGTCTGATTCCAAAAGTTACTTCCGGCTTTAATAATCCCTTTTCTTTAAAATGATTATATCTGTATTCATAATCATAACTATTTGAAATCCCTTTATACATTGGATATGAAAAACTTATGTACGGCTCAATATATAATTTTTCAACAATTTTCCCCCTATATGTTAGTTTAAAACCATTTATTAATCCAAGAAATGAATCATATTCTTTTGAAATATTTTGATCCGAGATTTGATTATTTGCAAACATATATCCTGCACCTGAATATAAACTAATACAAAAGCCGTTTAAATATTTTTTGCCGAAATAATGTCTTATTTCAAATCCAAACTCTATTCCTTGAGCAGGTGTAATTTCCAAGTATTTTGTTCTTCCAACAATTCCAATACCACCCCATGTTAGAAAGGAATTATTTTTTAGAATTGGAATTTCATAGCTGTTAATTAGCTCAATTGAATATCTAATACCCGATTCATTAAATGCAATTTGTGGATAAAAAATTATATCACCTTTAACATAAGAAAGGTTAAATAAAAGAAACAGAGTTACTAAAATTACTTTTTTCATAAGAAAATTAATTTTTGCAGTGTTATATACAATTACAAATATAATTAATATTTATTTGTTTAACAAATTTTAACAGATAATTCCCAATACTATATCGTAATTATTTCGTTTTATTATAACTTTGAAGATTATAATTACCTTAAATCCGTAAGTCATTTTTTATTTTGACGCAGATAAATACTGATATAACTGATTTTTAATAATAATTTATTTTATTATTATTACCTTTTAATCATAATTAATCTGTGTGAAACTTGTCCGTATGGATCAGCGTCTTGCAATTTACTTCCGAATTTAAGAGATTAATAAATTCACCTGTTAAATAATTACCTAAAAAGAAGTTTAATGAAAAATTCAACAAAAAAAATTACAGTAATAATTATAAGTTTAGTTATCACAATTTTTATATCTGCATTTTCGAATAATTATGTTTTTTCACAGAATTATGATCCGAACAAAACAGGGAAAAAATTAGCAGCAACTATGCAAATAATTAAATACTATTATGTTGACAGCATTAACGAACCCGAATTAGTTGAAAATGCTATTATTGAAACACTGAAAGAACTTGACCCTCATTCGGCATATATTTCAAAAGAAGACATTGACAAAGCCAATGAACCTTTAGTGGGAAGTTTTGAAGGAATAGGTGTTTCATTTCAAATATTCAAAGATACAATACTCGTAATTGCACCTGTGCCTGGCGGACCATCTGATAAGTTAGGAATACTTGCCGGAGATAAAATTGTTAAAATTGATGGCGAGGATGCAACAGGCAGTGAAATCAATAATAAATATGTATTTGAAAAATTAAGAGGTAAAAAAGGTACAAAGGTGAACGTAGGTATTTACCGTAAGGGAAAAAAAGACCTGATTGATTACACTATTACCCGCGATAAGATACCTATTAACAGTATTGATGCTGTTTTTATGGCAACCCCTGACATTGGTTATATAAAACTCAACAGGTTCTCAAAAACAACAATGGAAGAATTTCAAGAATCATTAAAAGAACTTAAGGATAAAGGGATGGAAAGACTTATTCTTGACCTGAGAGGAAATTCAGGAGGTTATTTAAATACTGCGGTTGAATTATCCGATGAGTTTTTGCCCAATAATAAATTAGTGGTTTATACTAAAGGATTGCGTAGTCCTGTTCGGGAATATAATGCAACATTAGAGGGTAGCTTTGAAAATGGGAAACTCGTGATTTTAATTAATGAGGGTTCTGCTTCGGCCAGCGAAATTGTTTCAGGTGCAGTTCAGGATTGGGACAGGGGAATCATTATAGGCAGGAGGTCGTTTGGTAAAGGCTTGGTTCAAAGGCCCTTCGCACTTCCTGATGGCTCGGTGATTAGACTTACAACAGCACGTTATTATACTCCCACGGGTCGTAGTATTCAACGTCCTTACGAGAACGGAATTGAAGACTATTACAAAGATTTATATAACAGGATGATACATGGAGAAATGATACATCCCGATAGTATTCATTTTCCTGATTCACTTAAATATTTTACTTCGAAAAACCGCCTGGTTTATGGCGGTGGTGGAATTATGCCTGATGTTTTTATTCCCTGGGATTCAACAAGAGTTTCCGATTATTATTCCGATTTGATAAGAAATGGAGTGTTGAATAAGTTTGTTATTCAATATATTGATGATAACAGAAAAAAATTATTGAAAAAATATCCCGAGTTTAAAACTTATGAAAATAACTTTAAGGTGGATGATAAATTCATAAATAATTTTATTGAATTCGCTGAAAAAGAAGATGTTGAAAAAGACGAGGAAGGATTTAAAATTTCAGAAGTATTAATTAAACAGCAAATAAAAGCTCTTATTGCCCGTAATTTATGGGATTTAAGTTCATATTTTGAAATAGTAACAAAAATTGACGACGGCTATTTAAAAGCTGTTGAAATTCTGGAAGATGGGGCTTTGTTTGAAGAACTTGATATAGGGGATTAATCCTGATAGCGAGGAACAAGCGCCTGTACCGACCCTGCGGGATATAAAGGTAAGGGTATAAAGGTATAGGGGCATAAAGATATAGTGGTATAATGGTATAATGGTATAAAGGATAATAGGGGAGGAACGAATTAAAAATACTAACACAGTTCAATGAGCACTCCTTTATTTCCCCAATTTCCCAATTCAATAATAATTCTTGTATGTTATTATGTGAGAAATACATTAACCCAAAAATATTCATTGCCTTACCGGTTATGGATGAACCGGATTATTTGTCTTCTGTTATTGAATCGGTTAAAAAACAGACCTATAAAAATTATGAATTATTTGTTTGTATTAACCAGCCCGATGATTGGTGGTCGCAAACCGAAAAAATCAATATTTGTGAAAATAATTTAAAATCAATAGAATATCTAAAAAGCATCAGGGAATTTCCTATAACGATTATTGACAGGTGTTCAAAAGGAAATGGCTGGAAAGGAAAGAAATACGGCGTTGGTTGGGCACGGAAAACAGTTATGGATGCCATTAACAAAATTGCCGATAAAAACGATATAATCATCAGCCTTGATGCGGATACTGTTTTTTCCGAGAATTATTTCCGGTCAGTTATAAATAATTTTAACCAAAATCCTGATGCAGTTGCCTTGTCGGTTCCGTATTATCATAATTTAACTAATAATGAAACAGCAAACAGAGCTATTCTGCGGTATGAAATTTATATGCGTTATTATTCTATAAATCTTTCAATGATTAATAATCTGTATAATTTCACTGCTTTGGGGTCTGCGATTGCATTGCCTGTATGGACATACAGAGGTATTAACGGAATCACCCCGCATAAAAGCGGAGAAGATTTTTACTTTTTACAGAAGTTGCGGAAATTTGGAGAGATAATTTTATGGAACAACGAAAAAGTTTATCCGGCAGCACGATTTTCAAACAGGGTGTTTTTTGGTACGGGACCGGCTATGATAAAAGGAAGCTCAGGCGACTGGAGCAGTTATCCGGTTTATTATTATTCTCTTTTTGAAGATGTTGAAAAAACTTATAGTCTTTTTTCTTCATTGTTTTATAATGATATAGAAACCCCTATGAGCGATTTCCTTGAATCTCAATTTAATTCAAATCTGTGGAAACCTATCAGGAAAAATTGTAAAACCCAAGATAAATTTATTAAAGCCTGCCATGATAAAGTTGACGGTTTAAGGATTTTGCAATATTTGAAATCAAAGCAAAAAGAAATTAACCTTACTGATGAAGAATGTTTGATTGAGTTTCTTAAAAAGTTTTATAAAAATCAGATTAAAGATTTAAATGTTAATTTTGATAAGTTTTCGTTTCAAAATTCAAAGATCGAAGAATTAGATGAGATTAGGAATTTTTTGATGAATAAGGAGAAAGAATATAAGGCAGTTAATAATTTATTAACAAACTTTAATTAGCATCTATCTCTAACTAAGATGATTACAATACTCGGACCTACAGCAACAGGAAAAACCAAATTAGCTGCTCATGTTGCTGCTAAACTGAACGGCGAAGTTATAAGTGCTGATTCAAGGCAGGTTTATAAAGGAATGGATTTGTGTACGGGAAAAGACTATGATGACTATATTGTGGATGGGAATAAGATTCCTTATTTTTTGATTGATATTGTCGATCCCGGTTATGAATATAATGTTTATGAATATCAAAGGGATTTTCTAAAAATTTATAAAAATATTATTTCAAGACAAAAATTACCGGTTCTTTGTGGTGGTACAGGTTTGTATATTGAAGCTGTATTAAAAGGTTACAAGCTGGTAAGAGTTCCTGAAAATAATAGCTTAAGGAAAAAATTGGAAAAAAAGAAAACGGATGAATTAATTAAAAAACTTTCTTCATTTCGTTCATTACATAATGTAACCGACTCAAAAGACAGAGAACGGTTAATAAGGGCTATTGAAATTCAAAATTATTACAAAGAAAATCCTGATCTGATATCTGATTTTCCCAAAATAAAAAATGAAATTTTCGGGATATATTTTGATAGAAATATTATCAGGAGAAGAATAACAGAACGGCTAAAAGCAAGACTGGAAAGCGGTATGGTTGATGAAGTGAATAATTTATTATCAAAAGGAATAACTCCTGAACAATTAAAATTTTACGGCTTGGAATATAAATATATAACCCAATATATAATTGGCGAACTCAATTATAATGATATGTTTCAAAAGTTGAATACCGCCATTCATCAGTTTGCCAAGCGGCAAATGACATGGTTCAGAAAAATGGAAAGGAATGGGTTTAAGATACATTGGATAAACGGAAATTCGGATATTGAATATAAAGTAAATTATATTCTTGAAAATTTAAACCATAAAAAAAGAGGCACTAAAAGCACCTCATTTTAATATTAATTGTTATTTGTTTTTTTGAAGTTTTTTTACAAATTTTATTCCTGAACTTTTACATCAAAAGTAATATCTCCTTCATCGCCGGTATTTATTGCGGTAATTTTGATTAAACCTTTTTTTCCTGCAAATTCAGGTTTGGCAGGATCAGTGATAAATGCAAGTATATTGCCAACTGCCAATTCATTGATCTTTGTTTCGGTAACACCTTCAGCGGTTAATTCAACAATTAAAGCATCATTTGTGATTGATTCCCAGTCAACGGCTGTTGTAATTTTTTTAAAGAGTGTATTATTTCTTACACTCCATGTTTGTAAGCCGTTAATTGTATCATTATATACTGTTGCGGCAGCTTCATCAGCAGGGGATGCAAGTGTTGCAAGATTTGTTGCTCCGTAGAAATAAAGAAAATCAACCTTATCTGCATTTGCTTTTGCTGTTGCCAGTAACCAAACATCTCCGGTCATAGATGCAAAGGAATTTCCAATATCTGTTACATGCTGAGCTGCTAATAAAGTGTTTGAATACTCATAAATCGGTCCGGCAGAAGCAGCGACTGTAACATTAAAAGCTATTTCTTGCGACTCTCCGTCTTTATCGGTAATCTTTGCAGATAAACGAAATACACTCTCATTGTTGAATGTGATAAAGAAATTAATATCAAATGTGGAAATATTTAAAGTTGAATCAAGCAAAACCTGGGGAATATTGTTTGAAGTAAGTATTAAAGTAAATTTGTTAAGTTTTGCATTTGAATTTGTGTTTGATAATGCAATTACGCCAACCTTAACTGAATCACCAGTAGCTATTGTTACATCAGAAGATGTATAATCATTACCACCTTTGAAAGTAATGGTTGGTTTTTTATCAACAGTATCATCATCGCTTTTTTTACAAGCAGAAATAATTGTAAGTCCCGACAAAATAACTGCTATGAATAAATAACTTAATTTTTTCATTTTTAAAGATTTAATTGGTTAATAAAATTAATTAATGAAAGTAAACTGAATCTTAACAATTTTGCAACGTAAAAGCTGTTTAGAGTCAGTTATGCCGATAGGAACAGACCTATTAATTTTGAAATTCTGTTACATATCGGTATAAACGCAAAGATATTATAAATATTATTTTAAAGTTAAGTATGTTATAAAATTTTTATATGGTTTGATGATTGGATGGTTGGATGTTTGTGGGAGAAACGAGCGTATCGGGATCGGGAAAAGTAAAAAAGAAGTTGGCAGTAGGCAATCGGCAATAAGCTAATTAATAATAAGTTACAAAAAATCCATAATTCGTAACAATCAACGCCCTGAGCGAAGTCGAAGGGCGTAATTAGTAATTTTTATTCCTATTTAGTCATTGCACGAAAACTCAGTGTTTGATAAGGAAACGTCAAGAATCCCGAGTACTCGGGACGAAATCTTAAAACTCAGGAGTTTACTAATGTAATTGACTGAGCTTTAAGATGAGTATAACGCAGTTATTGACGTTTTCTTGCAAACACTATTTAGTCATCAGCTTTATCTTTAAGCAGAGGTACAAACCTGAATGTTCCATGTTCGTATTCTTCAGTGGTGTTTTCAGAAGTTTTAACAATACTTTTCATAATTTGAAAATCTGAGTTGCCGACAGGAGCCACAAGAATACCACCGATTTTTAATTGTTCTATCAGGTTTTTTGGGGCAAATGGGGCAGCTGCTGTAATAAGAATTTTATCAAATGGTGCAAAAGCAGGTAGTCCTTTGTATCCATCACCGTAAAATAACTTTGGATAATAACCTATTGAGGGAAGGAATTTTTTTGACTTCTGATATAATTTTTTTTGCCGTTCGATTGAAAAGACTTTAGCACCCATTTCTATTAAAACACATGCCTGATAACCCGATCCTGTGCCAATTTCAAAAACTTTATCACCTTTTTTAATTTTTAAAAGTTCTGTTTGAAAAGCTACGGTATATGGTTGCGAAATGGTTTGGCCCGAAGCAATAGGAAAAGGCTTATCCTGATATGCAAATTCAAGAAATGATGAATCCATAAAAAAATGTCGTGGAAGTTTTTCAATTGCTTTTAAAACATTTTCATCCTGTATTCCTTTGTTTCTTATACCTTCAACTAATTTTTTTCTTAAACCTTTATGTTTATATGAGTCAATCATTTTATATTAATAGTTTCTAAAATATTTTTTACGAAAATAATAATTTAATTAAGTATAAAAAATTAGATTTGCAAAAATTTTAGTAAATGCTGAAAATTGGAGTTTTAGGTGCAGGGCATCTTGGTAAAATACATATAAAGTGTATAAAAGAAATTCAGGAATATCAATTAGTTGGATTTTATGATCCTGATAAAGATATTGCTGAAAAAGTAGAAAAAGAATTTGGTATAAAACATTTCAATTCCATTGATAATCTTATAGAAGCTGTTGATGTGGTTGATATTGTAACACCAACAGTTTCACATTTTGACTGTGCTGTAAAAGCATTGAAGAAGTTTAGAAATGTTTTTATAGAAAAACCGGTAGTTACAACGCCTGAGGAAGCCAGCCGGTTGATTTCCCTTACTGACGAGGCAAATGTAAAAGTTCAGGTCGGGCATGTTGAAAGGTTTAATCCGGCTTTTATAGCGGCAAAGCCATATTTTACTCAGCCTATGTTTATTGAAACTCACCGTTTGGCACAATTCAACCCACGTGGCACGGATGTACCGGTTGTTCTTGATTTAATGATACACGATATTGATATTGTTTTAAGCGTGGTAAAATCAAATATTAAAAAGATAAGTGCAAGTGGTGTTGCCGTAGTAAGCGATACTCCCGATATCACAAATGCAAGGATTGAGTTTGATAATGGTTGTGTGGCTAACCTTACAGCAAGCAGAATATCAATGAAAAACATGCGTAAATCAAGGTTCTTTCAACGTGATGCATATATTTCAGTGGATTTTTTAAGTAAAGAAGCTGAAATTATTCGTATGAAAGATATTGTAGGAAAAATTGATGATCCGTTTGCATTGATTATTGATCTCGGCAAGAATAAAGGTTCAAAACAAATATTTTTTGATAAACCACAAATAAAACTAATTAATGCTATAAAAACCGAATTGCAATATTTTTACAAATCAATAGTTGATAATACAACGCCACAGGTAACTATTAATGATGGGTATAACGCATTGGACGTTGCATACAGGATAATTGAAAAGTTAAAATTGTCGATAAATAATTTATAGAAAATTTTATAAGATTAGTCAGTAACTAAATAAAAAATCAGGCAATATATTCAAATAAATAACGTTGAAATATTTTGGGCAAAAATAAATTTCCAAAAGGCAGATATATGAATCTTACATGGAGTAAACTATTAATAATAATTGGTTTTTTGCCCTTTTTATTTTTTTTTATTTCATGTGATAAATTTGAATCCGATCAAACCATTCCATCCTATCTTCACATTGATTCAATTGGATTAGTTACAGATTATGATCTGCAAGGAACTGCTTCGCATAGTATTGTTGATGTTTGGGTTTATGTTGATGATGACTTAATCGGTATTTTTGAATTGCCCGCAACCCTTCCTGTTTTAAAGGAAGGTATTCATAAACTAACATTAAAACCGGGTATTAAAATGAACGGAATTGCAGCCACTCGAATACCTTATCCGTTTTATGAATCAATTATTTATGAAAATTTTAATTTTATAATTGATAATATTGATACTGTAAATCCAACAACTCAATATATGTCAAATACTCAGTTTACATGGATGGAAGATTTTGAATCTGGAAGCATCTCATTAGAACCCACAACAAAAAGCGATACAACAATTGATACAACTTCTTATAATTCACCTTTAGTATTTCAGGGGCATTATTCAGGTGTTTCTTATTTGGATGTTTCACACTATTTTCTGGAAATTGCCACAAAAGATTCCTATGAATTGCCCGGACTTGGTTCACCTGTATTTTTAGAGCTTAATTTCAAAATTAATAATTTAGTTACTATTGGTGTATATGCACAATCAATCAGTCAGATTGAACAAATACCGATTATAATTCTCAATGATACAGATAGTTGGAAGAAAATATATATTAATTTTACTCCTACTGTAAGCGGATCAACTGATGCTGTTGATTTTAAAGTGTATTTTCAAGCAAGTAAAGAGATTGGAGTAACACAAGCTAAATTATTGTTTGATAATATTAAATTAATTCACAGATAAAAAAATAATTATAATAGAATGAATAAAAAACAACAGGTAATAAAATATGTGATTGCTGATTTTTTGTCTGCTGCACTTGCCTGGAGTATATTTTTTATTTACAGGAAATACACTGTTAATCCCCAAATTTTCAGTAATTGGGAAGATATTTTCGGGGATGAAAAATTTTGGATAGGTATTATAGTTGTTCCTTTTTTCTGGTTAATACTTTATGTTTTAATAGGTACTTACCGGAAAATATACAGGAAGTCAAGGTTAAGAGAATTAGGGCAAACAGTGTTGGTGTCGTTTATTGGAGTTATTATTATATTTTTTGCACTGATACTGGATGATATAATAATTTCTTATAAGTCATATTACCAGTCATTTATTGTATTATACCTGCTTCAATTTTCATTTACCTATTTTTTCAGGTTGATTTTAACCTCAATAACGGTTTATAAAATTCACAACAGGATAATAGGATTTAATACTATTATAGTTGGAAGTAATGGGAATGCGATATCAATATATAAACAGATTGAAAATCAGGAAAAATCATCGGGAAATATTTTTGTTGGTTTTGTTAATGCCATTCATTATGATGATTATAAGATAGCCAAATATTTACCTCGTTTGGGACATTATAAAGATTTAAAATCAATAATTAAAAAATATAATGTTGAAGAAGTAGTAATTGCGATTGAAAGAAATGAGCACAAGACTGTTGAGAAAATAATTACCGAGCTTGAAGAAACAAATGTTATCATCAAAATTATTCCTATGATGCAGGATTATTTGATGGGAGCAGTAAAGATGACTTCAATTTTTCATACTCCACTTATCCAGATTTCCCCTGATTTAATGCCTGCATGGCAGCAATCATTAAAAAGAATAATAGATATTGTTGTTTCAGTGATTGCAATGATTTTATTAATTCCTTTTTATATTTTTACTGCTATTGGAATAAAATTAACTTCAAAAGGTACGATTTTATTTTCACAGGAACGTGTTGGAATACATGGTAAGGTTTTTTACATGCATAAATTCAGGTCAATGTATGCTGATGCTGAAAAAAACGGACCTCAATTATCATCCGAGAATGATAACAGGATTACTCCTTTCGGGAAATTTTTAAGAAAAGTAAGATTAGATGAAATCCCACAGTTTTATACTGTTTTAAAAGGTGATATGTCATTAGTGGGTCCTCGCCCCGAACGCCAATTTTATATTGATCATATAGTTAAACAGTCGCCTCATTATAAATTACTGCATAAAGTTAAACCGGGAATAACTTCATGGGGACAAGTAAAATACGGATATGCCTCAAATGTGGATGAAATGATTGAACGTCTGAAATTTGATATTCTTTATATTGAAAATATGTCGCTGGCAATGGATTTTAAAATTTTGATTTATACTGTTTTAATTGTAATTCAGGGGAGGGGGAAATAAGTTATATATGAGTTCGGTGTAAAAAGCCTTTTTTGTATAAAAAACAGGAATACTGGAATTGTGGAATGATGGAATAATGGGTATTTTCAAATTTTATAAGTGCTTTCGGTCTAATAGACACTAAATAGAGTCGGTCTATAAAGTCACGTTCTAACAATTTAAGATTTTAGAATTCAGATTTAAAATTTAAAAAATTGTTGATTATCAGCGGATTAAAAAATAAAAATCTAAAATCTAAAATCATAAATCTAAAATTTTATCAACATAATTGACTTTATGGACGAACTAATTATCCCTTTTTTTAAGTAACAT
>JADFUO010000137.1 GCA_015222115.1 Bacteroidota bacterium
GCGACCTTATTACCCAAAGAAATATTAGTCATCCGATTAAAATAAAAGTTAAATCATACGATAAAACATTTAAAGTAGAGAAAGGAAAGAATCCTCTGTTTTCTCCTAAAATTGATATTTATAATAATGAAGAAATTGTGGAAACAATAATTTCAAATTCAGCTGAATTTGATAAACATACCATTCATAATATTTTTTACGGAAGAGGAAGAGGAATTCATAGCACACAGTCATTTACGGGAATTTATCTGAAAGAATTAATAAATAAATATTTTATGCGGACACAAAAAGCAATACAAGAGGGCATTTTTGTTATTGCCGCTGATGATGGTTACAGAACAGTATTTACTTATAGCGAAGTTTTTAACAGAAACGACCAGTCTGAAGTATTGTTAGTTTGTAACCCGAAGCTTACTCATAAAGGAATATTCAGAATAATTCCAAGTTGTGATTTCTTTTCCGACAGGGCTGTCAAAGGTATAAATGCAATATTTTATTCTGAAAATTAGTAATAATGATTATGCAAGTATTTAAACATTTATTTTACTTTTTATTTCTTATCATTTTGGTTTCATGCAATAATGGTAATAGAAATAATAAAGAGCTAATCATTTTCCATGCAGGTAGTTTATCAGTTCCATTTAAGAAAATAGCAAAAGAATTTAAAAAAGAACATCCGGATATTTATTTAGTATTAGAAGCAGATGGAAGCAGAAAATGTGCAAGAAAAATTACAGATTTGCACAGAGATTGTGATGTAATGGCTTCGGCAGATTATAAAGTGATTGATAATTTATTAATTTCTGAATATGCTGATTGGAATATAAAATTTGCAAGTAATGAAATGGCTATTGTTTATCATAGCAAATCTCGTTATAGTTCGAAAATTGATAACCATAACTGGTATGAAATATTGATGAACGAAGATGTTGTTTTTGGACGCTCAGACCCTAACTATGACCCTTGCGGATACAGGACGGTTTTAGTTTGCAAATTGGCAGAGAAATATTATAAACAGGTTGGATTTACAGAAAATATGTTGCAAAAGGATGTAAATTATATTCGTCCTAAAGAAGTTGACTTAATAGCTCTGCTTGAGTGCAATGCAATTGATTATATATTCTTATATCGATCGGTGGCTGAGCAACACGGATTACAGTTTATAGTTTTACCAGACAGCATAAACTTGAATAATCCGGATTTTTCTGATTTTTATGCAACAGTAACAGTTGATATTACAGGAAAAAAGCCTGGTGAAATAATAACTAAAAAAGGAGAACCAATGATATATGGTGTTACTATTCTTAAAAATGCACCTGATAATAAAGCAGCAATGAAATTTGTTGAGTTTTTATTAAGCAAAGAAAAAGGAATGGCAATAATGGAGAAAAACGGACAACAATCATTAGTGCCATCACCTACAAATACTTATAAGAAGATCCCAAAAGATTTAAAACAATTTGTAATAGAATAATTATTTGATTGCCAATAGCTAGCAACAAACAGCAATAGGATAAAATCAAATGAAAAATAACTATAGTGCATTAAATCTTATTTTCATTTTTCTTGGTAGTATAGTGTTGCTTTTTATAGTAGCTCCTCTTCTTGGAATGTTATTAAATACATCACCAGCAGAGTTGATTGAAACAACAAAAGATGAGGAAGTTCAAAAAAGTATTTGTTTAACACTAACAACTTCTTTTCTTTCAACGATAGTGTTTGCCATTGCAGCAATTCCAATGGCATATTTGCTCGCGAGAAAGGATTTCCCGATGAAACAGCTTGTTTTAGGAATAATTGATTTGCCTATTGTAATACCACATTCTGCTGCCGGAATAGCAATATTAGGTTTTATATCAAGAGATTCGGTTATTGGAAGGATAGCAGAAAGCGTTGGGCTGAATTTTGTTGGAAACCCTGCAGGTATAGCAATAGCAATGGCATTTGTAAGTATTCCATTCTTATTAAATGCTGCAAGAGATGGTTTTATGGGAGTTCCTGAAAGACTTGAAAAAGCAGCCTTAAATCTTGGAGCATCACCAACAAGAGTTTTTTTTACAATTTCATTACCACTTGCCTGGAGAAACATTGTATCAGGTTTAATTTTAATGTTTGCAAGAGGAATGAGCGAATTTGGTGCAGTTGTGATTGTTGCCTATCATCCTATGATCACACCTGTATTGATTTATGATCGTTTTGGAGCTTTTGGACTAAAATATGCACGTCCAATATCGGTGGTATTTATTATCGTTTGCCTGGTATTCTTTATAATCTTACGAATGTTGGCTAAAGAGAAAAAAACACAATAATTTCTAATGTTAAAGATCAAAAACATATCAAAACAATATAAAGATTTTACTCTTGATAATTTCAGTTTTTCTGTTAATAGTGGAGACTATTTTATTCTATTAGGTGAATCGGGTACAGGAAAATCACTATTACTTGAAATCATTGCAGGATTAATTACTCCTGATAAAGGAGAAGTCTTTTTGAATAATATCAACATCACATTTAAAAAGATTCAAAAAAGAAATATTGGATTGGTTTTTCAGGATTATGCTGTTTTTCCTCATCTTACGGTGAAAAACAATATCGCTTATGCTCTTAAAGCTAAAAAGCTAAAAAAGAAAACTATAAATAAAAAAACTATTGAATGGGCAGAAAAAATGAACATTAGTCATTTATTGGAACGACAGCCCAAAACACTTTCAGGAGGTGAGTTACAAAGAGTAGCATTAGCAAGAACTCTGGCATTAGAACCGGTTTGCCTATTACTTGATGAGCCATTGTCATCTCTTGATATTCATTTACGTAAGGAACTTCGATATTTATTACGGAAAATAAACAATGAAGGAATTACCATAGTTCATGTAACACATGATTTTGAGGAAGCAATAGCATTGGCAAATAAAATTGGCATTATACATAATGGAAAAATTGTGCAGGAAGGTACACCAAAAGAAGTGTTTCATAATCCTAAGTCAAAATTTGTCGCAAATCTATCAGGGATTAAAAATTTTTATAATGCAAAAATCAAATCAGATGAAATTGTGATGCTTGAAAATAGTATTGAATTTAAACATTTTTCAGGTCGAACACATGGATCAGGCTTTGTAATGTTTCATAGCAAAGATGTAGTTGTTTCAAAAAATCAAATCGACTCAAGTATGAGTAATAATTTTCAGGGGGTGATTGTTGACATGATACCAACAAAACATGGTGTTGAAGTTATAATTGATATAGGTATAATAATTTCGGCACTGATCACTCAAAATTCAGTTGATAAATTTAATTTATCAAAAGATAGTAGCGTTTGGGTAGGTATTAAAGCATTAGCTATTAAATTTGTAGAGAATAAATAGTTATGACATAACCTCTAATCTAATCAATCAAAACCACCTTGCCATCATCTGCCATTATGGTATTTGGAAAAACATTTTGGGCTTCCTGCTGCATATCACTTAAATACTTATACCTGGCTGAATAATGGCCCAACATTAATTTACCCACGCCTGCCTTTTTTGCAATAGTTGCAGCTTCAAGCGCTGTTGAGTGAAACTTTTCTCTGGCATCTTTAGCTTTGTCCTGCATGAATGTTGCCTCATGGTAAAGCAAGGTAACATTTTTAATAATAGGAATAATTGGTTCATGAAAAGCCGTATCGGTAACATAAGCATACGACCGTGGTACAGGCGGAGGAATGGTAATTTCTTCATTTTTGAATATATTCCCATAAGCATCAATGTAATTCAAACCTCTCTTTATCCCTTGTAATTCGCTGTTTGTCAATTTCCTGCCCTCAAGAAAATCTTTCCGTATATTTCTCCTGGAAGGTTTTTCCCGGATCAGGAAGCCACAAGTGGGAAAATCGTGTTTTAAGGTGATTGTTTCGATTGTAACAGCCTCATCTTCATGAATGATCTCCTGTATATCCGGATCAATCTCATGAAAAATTAAGGGGTATCGCAAGATGGTACCAGATGCTTCCAGATGAATATTAATTATCTCCTTTAATTTGGGTATAGCATATATATGAAGCTCAGCAATCCTTCCCAAAAGATGAAAGGTTGTTATCAGTCCTATCAGCCCAAAATAGTGATCACCATGTAAGTGCGTAATAAATATGAATTTGATCCTCTGCATCTTGATCCCGTTCCGTCGCAATTGGATCTGAGTACCTTCGGCACAATCAAGAAGGTACAATCTCTCATGAACATTAACAATATGTGCACTAGGATTACGAAATAACATGGGAACAGCTGCACCACTGCCAAGTACTGTTACTGCAAATGTCATCTTTCGGAATTTTCAACAAATGTACAAACAAATAATCCTCCTTGCGGAGGATTATTCTCATTTTTTCTGATACTTTTCTTTGGTTTCCTTCTTCTTTTCAGGTTTCTTTTCAGGTTCCTTTTTAGTTTCCTTTTTAGTTTCCTTTTCA
>JADFUO010000138.1 GCA_015222115.1 Bacteroidota bacterium
ATAATGAGTCGAAACATAAAATCCCCGTATCAGTTTTAAAACTTGAGTATCAAAAATTCAACCACTTTTTAGATGCCAGTGGTTCTGTTGAATCAATAAATGAAGCTTTTATCAGCCCGGAAATTAACGGACAAATTAAAAAGATTTACGTAACCGAAGGCGTAAGAGTTAAAAAAGGTGATTTACTTGTCAAAATAAATACCAGTATTACCGAAAACACAATTAATGAGGTTAAAACTTCTCTTGACCTGGCTACAACAATATATGAAAAACAAAAACAATTATGGAAAAAGAAAATCGGCTCCGAACTCCAATTTCTTGAAGCCAAAAACAACAAAGAATCTTTAGAAAACAAACTTAACACTCTTAATGCTCAACTAGAAATGGCTTTGATTAAATCACCTATTGATGGAATTGTGGATGAAATATTCCAAAAGGAAGGAGAGCTCGGATTACCCGGCATACAATTAATGCAAATAATAAACCTTGATAAATTATATATAAATATTGATGTTTCGGAAGCATATTTATCTAATATTAATAAAGGAGATATGGTAACACTTGAATTTCCTGCTTATCCGGAAATCAAGATTAAAGTTCCTATTCACAGAATCGGAAATGTGGTAAAACCTGAAAACCGGACTTTTACAGTTCAACTGAAAATTAATAACCGGGGTGAAAAATTAAAGCCAAATATTTTATCAGTAATCAAAATAAATGATTTTTCCACTGATTCTGCTTTAGTTGTTCCTTCAATAATTATTAAGCAGGATTTTAACGGCTCTTATGTGTATGTAGCTAAAAACCAAAGTGAAAACATGATTGCTAAAAAAGTATATGTAAAAACCGGTATGTCAGATGGAAGCAACACTATGATAACCGAAGGACTAAATCCCGGACAAATGGTTATTACCAAAGGTTATAATTTAGTAAAGAACGGGACGGAGATAAAATTGATATAATTAATGCTCTCTTGAACTGAATATTTACAAATTAATTAATGATAAAAAAACTTACAACAGGATGAACAAAAACACCAAAGACAAAGTAATCCGTGAGTTTAAACTTACTACACTGTCATTAAAAAATCGTAATACTATTTTTTTAATGATAATACTTTTAGCTATTGCCGGTATTTCATCCTATATAAACAGCCAAAAAGAATTATTTCCCGAAATATACTACCCAACAATATTTGTTAAAACAATTTATCCCGGCAACACACCTGTTGACATTGAAAACCTGATTACCAGACCCCTTGAAAAAGAAATCCAAACAATAAACGGTATTAAGGAATTAACGTCAACTTCAACACAGGATAATTCGGATATTTTTGTTGAATTTAAAACCGGCATAGTAATTAAAGAGGCTTTGCAGGATGTTAAAGATGCCGTTGATAAAGCAAAAAGTGAATTGCCCGACGACCTGGATATTGACCCGATAGTAATGGATCTTGACCTTAATGAATTTCCAATTATCAACATCAATTTATCAGGCGATTACAGTAGAACCGAACTTAAAGGATTTGCAGAATACCTTGAAGATGAAATTGAAAAAATTTCTGAAATTTCAAAAGTTGAACTTAGGGGATTAGACAAAAGAGAAATTCAAATAAATATTGATATTCACAAATTAGAAGCTTTTGAATTAAACTTTTCAGATATTGAAAATGCTATAGCCTATGAAAATGTTTCAATATCTGGCGGTGACCTTAAAAT
>JADFUO010000139.1 GCA_015222115.1 Bacteroidota bacterium
GGCTAAGGCTAAGGCTGAGGCTAAGGTTCCATACGGACTTCCTTCGGTCGTAAGGCAAAGGTTTTTTATTTATGAAAGAAATAGCCTTTTTTACATCATCTGTTGGCATTTCGGTAAAATATTTATAACCATTTCTTAGATTTCTTTTCCTCAGCCTTAGCCTTAGCCTTTTCCTCATCCTTCCTTCATATCCATTCTTCAGATATAACTTCTCCCTTAATTCCTATTATTAGTGCTTTAACCGGAACTTTTCTTTTTGCTTGTGAAGTGGCGGTTTTAACAATTTGTAATAATCCACTGCAACAAGGTACTTCCATCATCATCACTGTTATTGTGTTAATTTTTGCATCGTCAATCAGACTTATTATTTTGGCTATATAAGTTTCAATACCGGAATCAAGTTTCGGACAAGCAATGATAAGTGTTTTTCCTTTTAAGTAATTTTGGTGAAAATCACCCATTGAAAAAGCAACACAATCGGCTGCAAGCAGCAAATCGGAATTTTTAAAATACAAAGTCGCGGGATTAATTAAGTGCATTTGAACCGGCCAATGCCTTAGCTCTGATGCAAATATCGGTTGTTCCGTTTTAGGTAAAGCTGTCTTATTCATTTGTTCGATATTAATATTAAAATCAACCGGCATCGAACCCGGGCACCCACCACTACAAGTACTTTCTTCAACCATATTTTCTTCTTTTTTAATTAAATTTTCAGGTTTAATATTATTATGAACATAATACTTCACATTATCGGGATCAAATTCCAATGAATTTCTGTTTTGCTCAAGGTACTGAACACCCTGTTGAAGAAATTCCATTTCGTTATGCTCTTTAAGATGCTGTAAATGAGCAATTACAACATTACTGCCTTTTTTAACCATTTCCTTTATTACAGCAATTTCATCGTAAGGCTCAGCTTCTCGTTGTTCAATTGTTATTGCTCCTTGCGGGCAATGTCCGATACAAGCGCCAAGACCATCACACATCAAATCACTTACTAAACATGCTTTTTCGTCAATTATTTGCAAAGCTCCTTCGTGACAATTCGGGATACACAGCCCACAACCATCACATAATTCTTCATCAATTTTTATAATATCCCGCTTCATAAAAACAATCCTTTCATTTTCTCTTCATTAAATGCTACTTTTTTGTCAACTATTTTGATATATCTTGCAAGTTCGTCCATAATATCTTTTGTCGGAACATGCTCAAAATTTGCTCTGTTTAAAAATAACTCAACTGCTTTGGGCGATTGTCTGAGAATATCATACGACATCATTGCTGCTTCTTTTTTATTGTTATTAACCCAATCAATTGCTTTTTTTAATTCACTGATAAATAAATTAGCAATATCAGGATGATTTTTTAAGAAATCATTTTTAAATATTAAACCAGCATTTGGTAATCGTGTATTTTTCTCGTCTATTTGGTTCCAAAGTTTTCTGTATGAAAGCGATTCGTGAGCAGAGGTTCCGGCATTATAAAGAGCGAAACTTGCTTCGGGTTCTCTGAGCAGGACGGTATCGGCTTTACCACTGATAAAATCGTTTTTAATTTTATCGGGACGGCCAAAAGGTTTGTCGTAATGAAAATCAAAATCATCGGGATTATATCCCAATTCTTTCATAATATATTTAGTTACAGCAGTTGGAGGTGCTTCTTTGAATAAAGGAGTTAGTATAGTATGACCTTTTATATCTTCAAAGTTATTTGCTTTATATCCATTTGTAAGCAAATAAAAATTATCCCAGATATCAACAGACACCATTTTTATATCGGCACCAATAGCATAAAGTTTTGTGGCAGCAGCAACGGCAGAAAATGTAATATCGGCCTTCTTGTTTACTATCCAGGCCATGTGTTTTTCTGTTTCTTCCCAAACTTTTAATTCTTTAATGTCAATCCTGCTCATCAACTCGTCCGATTGCAACATTTTCATGATAATCGGATAAGTAATTGGCGTTGCCGATTGAATAACGAGAGGTACTTTTTCACCACTGACTTTAATATTACTTTCCTTGGGTGTTTTGTAGAAATAAATTCTGAAATTGTTATTTTCCGCATCTTCTTCGGTATAATCTTCAAATCCCATTTGGTTGAGCATATTAATAAGAGGCCTTGGCTGAAACACTTGTATAAGCACAAAACCTTGTCCGGGTTTAATTGACTGAGCATTTTTCAAAATTAACTCAAAAGGGTCTTCCGACATTCCTATAACATTCAATTCGGGAAAGCGATCCAATTGTTTTTTCCAATCAATTTCAGGATTAATTCCTAAATCGTTTTCTGGAGGCAAAATTGTAAGGTGAAATTCATTATCGTTAATTTTTTCGGAATAATATTTATCACCTTTTTCTTCAAACATGCGTTTTAATGGAAGAGGATCAAAACTATTAATCACTGTTAACGCCTGTGATGGTTTTAATTGTCTCAGTTTTTCAATAATTTTAGGAAAAAAATATCCTTCTTCATTTCTTACATCATAAATAACAAATTGCTTGATTTTATCGTACCACTCGGGTTTTGTTTCTTGTTGCAAACTATCAGTTTCCTTGATACATTCCGGGAATATTTTTGCAAGATTTTCTTCTCCGCCAATTGCCGAGTTTACTGTATGTAATAA
>JADFUO010000140.1 GCA_015222115.1 Bacteroidota bacterium
AATAAAAATTTAAGAAGAATAAGTATCATTATTCTTGGGTTTAGTATTTTACTGCTGATAATCGCTATTGCATTAATTAACAACACCATCAGGTTATCGGTTTACTCAAAACGGTTTTTAATTAAAAGTATGCAATTGGTTGGAGCCACGCAGGCATTTATTCGCAGACCATTTATTTTAAAAGGAATTTTACATGGAATTCTGGGAGCTTTTATTGCAATTTTACTATTAGTAGGCATTTTATACTTTTCGCAACAAGAAATTCCCGAACTGGTAAATTTACAGGATGCCGACCTTTTTATTTCAATTTTTGGGTTTGTAATTTTACTGGGAATAATTATTTCGTGGATGTCAACATTTTTTGCTGTAAAAAAATATTTGAATTTAAAAGCTGACAGTTTGTATTACTAAAAAAAGTTAAAAAAATCATCAAATAAAAAAAATACTATTATTTTTGAAGTTCCTAAAAATAAAAAAATGAGTAAAAAAAAGAAAAAAATCACCCACTCTGTAAAACCCAAAGTTTCAGAAACTAAGAAAGCAGCAACTGTTCAATCAAAGCAAAAACCAAGGCCGGACAGTACCACTGTTTTTGCATTTACAAAACAAAACTACAAACTGCTATTAATAGGATTAGCTTTTATTTTAGTCGGGTTTTTGTTGATGATTGGCGGTGGTTCGGATGACCCAAATATTTTCAGTGATGAAATTTTTAGTTTTCAACGACTTACTCTCGCCCCGATATTGATTCTTGCAGGATATGTTATTGAAATATTTGCAATTATGAAAAAACCCAAATCATAAAACCATCGCAAATATAATCTGCTTATTTATAATTAAATAATTTTATAAATCATCTATTACCAGATAAATTCTAAAATATGGATTGGTTAGAAGCATTAATTTTAGGTATAGTTCAGGGGCTCACTGAATTTTTACCGGTCAGCAGCAGTGGTCATCTTGAATTAGGAAAAGTTATCTTGGGGGTTGAAGCAGAAAGAAGTTTAATTTTTACAGTTGTTGTTCACGGAGCAACGGTTTTAAGTACAATTTTTGTTTTTCATAAAGATCTGTGGATATTACTCAAAGGTCTTTTCGCCTTTAAATGGAATGATGAAACAAAATATATTTCCAAGATACTAATTTCTATGATACCTGTAGTAATTGTCGGACTTTTTTTTGCTGAGGAAATTGAAAGTTTTTTCACAGGTAATGTTGTCTTTGTAGGTTCAATGTTAATCATCACTGCATTATTACTTACCTTTACTTATTTCAAAAAATCCAATTTACGAAAAATATCCTTTATTGATTCGTTTATTATTGGTATTGCACAGGCAGCAGCTGTGTTGCCCGGTATATCCCGTTCAGGAGCAACCATTTCAACAGGTTTAATGCTTGGGAATAAAAGGGAACTTATTGCAAAATTTTCTTTTTTAATGGTTTTAATTCCTATTATAGCTGCTAATGTTAAAGACTTATTTACCGGCGAAATGGCAAGCGAATCAAGTATAGGGGCGGTTCCTTTATTGATTGGATTTTTTGCAGCATTTATTTCCGGCTTGCTTGCATGTAAATGGATGATTGGAATCGTAAAAAAAGGTAAATTGATATATTTTGCAATTTACTGTTTTATTATAGGATTAATTGCAATTTTTGTCGGATAATTTATTTCATTGGATGCTAAACCAAACTTCTGAACATCAATTTGATTTTTTAAAAGGAGAAGTTCTCCTTATCAACAAGCCATATAAATGGACTTCCTTTAATGTTATTAGCAGCATCAAGTATTTAATAAAGCACCATACAGGTATAAAAAAAATTAAAGTCGGACATGCCGGAACACTTGACCCGCTTGCCACCGGATTATTAATTATTTGTACGGGCAAGTTCACAAAAAAAATTGGAGAATTTCAAGGATTAGAAAAAGAATATACAGGCTCTTTCATCCTTGGAGCTACAACTCCATCATTTGACAGAGAAACAGAAATTGACCAAACTTTTAATATAAGCCATATAAATCCTGAAATGCTTTTGCAAACTGCAAAAAAATTTACAGGTACTTTTGAACAAACACCTCCATTATATTCCGCAATTAAAATTGAGGGCAAAAGGGCTTATAAATATGCCCGTAATAAAGAAGATGTAAAAATCAAGCCAAAGCTCATTACTATTAAAGAATTTGAATTAACAAATATAAATTTACCTGAAATATTTTTCAGGGTTGTATGCAGTAAAGGAACTTATATTCGTTCGCTGGCGTGTGATTTCGGAGAAGCAATAAAATGCGGAGCTTACCTTTCTTCATTGAAAAGAATAAGAATAGGAAACTTCAGATTAGAAGATGCAATACAAACCGAAGACCTAAAAAAATCCTTAAAAATAAAAAAAAACAACAATAATACTTGACAAAGCGTTTAAATTATATTAATTTAGATTTATGAAAGTTGATAATTACTGATAATATTATTACTTTTGCACCCATTTTTTTAAATATTAATTATATATAAATATGAAACTATCTCAATTCAGATATTATTTACCACCTGAACTGATTGCAAGCCATCCTCCCAAAGACAGGGACGATTCTAAATTAATTGTGCTTGACAGAAAAAAACAGTCTATTAAACATAAAAAATTTAAAGATATATTAAAATATTTTAATGATGGTGATGTTTTTGTTATTAACAACACTAAAGTTTTCCCTGCACGCTTATTTGGCATAAAGGAAAAAACCGGTGCAGCTATTGAAGTATTTTTATTACGTGAATTAAATCGCGAGACCCGCCTGTGGGATGTACTTGTAGACCCGGCTCGAAAAATCAGGATCGGGAATAAGTTATATTTCGGTGAAGATGAAGCATTGGTTGCCGAAGTTATTGACAATACAACCTCACGCGGAAGAACTTTACGGTTTCTTTTTGATGGTTCTTACGAAGAATTTAAAAAAACCATTAAAAGACTTGGTAAAACACCATTACCAAAGATACATGACAGACCTATTGAGCCTGAAGACGAAGAAAGATACCAGACAATTTATGCAAAACACGAAGGTTCTATAGCAGCTCCAACCGCAGGACTTCATTTCAGCCGTGAGCTAATGAAACGCCTTGAACTCATGGGTGTTAGCTTTGCAGAAATTACACTTCATACCGGTTTGGGAAATTTCAGAAACATTGAAGTTGAAGACCTTACTAAACATAAAATGGATTCGGAAGAGCTAATAACTGATGAAGAAAATACTCAAATTATTAATAAGGCAATAAAAAATAAAAAAAATGTTTGTGCAATTGGTACCACATCCATGAAAGCTTTGGAAACTTCCGTTTCAATTACGGGAATGGTAAAACCATATAAAGGATGGACTAACAAATTTATTTTCCCGCCATATAAAATTCATCTTGCAAACAGCATGATTACCAATTTGCATCTACCCCAATCGCCAATGATGATGTGTGTGGCTGCATTTGCAGGTTACGATTTTTTGATGAAAGCATACAAGAATGCAATTGAACGTAAATACAAATTTTTTACCTATGGGGATGCGATGCTTATTAT
>JADFUO010000025.1 GCA_015222115.1 Bacteroidota bacterium
AGCCATTACTTTCGTCGGTAAAAAACACATTAGTATGGTTATTTATGTTAATCTGTTTTTGTTCCTGCCAAGTAACTCCAGCGTCAGCAGATTTAATAATTAAGCCACCATCACCTACTGCCCAACCTAATTGATCATTTACAAAAAACACATCATTTAAATCAATAAGGGGTATTGATGGATTTACACGTTGCCAAATGGTTTGGGAAATAGAAATATTAACATTTAAGAAACATGCTAATGAAAGAAATAAAATTTTAATTTTTTTCATGATAAGATAATTTTAGAAAAGAAAATGCAATATACAAAATAAATTCAACTTTGTCAACTATGAATCAGGTAAAGGTTGAACTAAATCAGTTAATGGTAAAACTCAATCGTTACGGAGCTGTCATTGACATAATACAAGTTTCATGTTTCAAGTTTCATGTTTCAGGTTACTGCTTCTGCTACTGATTACCAATCACCGTTTACTTATTTTATTTTCCTTCCATTTTTAATTTAAAATTTTTCATTTTTCATTTAAATTTATATATATTTGCACAAATTAATGGTGTTTTTATTTCTGCTTCATAGAAATAAAACATAATTGGGAATCAGGTGAAAGTCCTGAACAGTTCCCGCTGCTGTAAGCTCTTTTCAACTTTTTGAAGTTCTCTTGTCACTGTCTGTTAATCGTTGGATGGGAAGGCATTCAAAAGGGGAGTAAGTCAGAAGACCTGCCATTATTTATTAAAAATTTCGAAGCTTTCGGGTTAAAAGGCGATGAGTAAATTTTTCAAACATAAATTTATTCCGGTTTATTTCCTAAAGTTTTTGAATGCAGGTTACACCCTTCGTCTTCGCTCAGGATGACCACTCAAAGTTTTCATGCTGAGCATAGCCGAAGCACACCCGCAGGGCATCAATCTGAATAAAGCAGACAAAATGTCCATACAGTTAAATTTAGTAAAGTTTGCAAATTAAGTACATAAAACTACATACAGTGCTGATACGTTTTATATTAATAATTTTTGTTGTATTGTTTTCAATACAATTACATTCTCAAAGTAATAAAATTGATACGGTTTATCAGTTATCAGAAGTAAATATCAGTGCCGGCAGATTAAATGATTTTTCAACAGGATTGAATATAACCAATATAGATTCTGTTGTAATAGAAAGGCACAGAACATCATCGTTGAGCAAGCTTTTAGCAGAACAAACACCGCTGTATATTAAATCTTATGGACAAGGCAGTCTGGCTACTATTTCATTCAGGGGAACATCAGCAAGTCAGACAGGTTTTTTCTGGAACGGTTTTGCTATTGACCCGCCTAATATTGCAATTGTTGACCTTTCATTGATTCCTGTATTTTTCTTTGGATCAATTAAAATCCAAAACGGAGGTACAAGCTCCTTATATGGAAGCGGAAATATCGGAGGAAGCATTCATTTGAATAATTTGCCGATTTTTAGTAAATATACCGGAATTGATGCTGGAGTTTCGTATGGAAGCTTCCAAAAATATTCAACACAGTTAAAGGCAACATTCTCAAATAAAAATTGGAATTCGTCAACAGGAGTTATTTTTAATAAACAAAAAAATGATTTTCCATTTAAAAATAATGATAAAATTGAACGCCAGAAAAATGCTGCATTAACAAACTTTGGAATTATACAGGAATTAAGCAGGCAATTTTCAAACAAACAATATTTGAAAGCAAGTATATGGTTTCAATATGCCAACAGGGAAATACCTCCAACCCTGACCACTGCAAACTCTTCGGCTTATCAGATTGATAAATCGGTTCGTTCTTCGGTTTATTGGTTAAAAAATATTAATAATGGTTTGTTAACTGCAAAAGCAGCTTATTTTTTTGATTACCTGAATTATGTAGATAGTGTTTATAAAATTAATTCAGTAATTAAAACAAACAAATTAATTTCTGAATTTGAGCTAAAGAAAAGTTTTTGGAAAAATTCTGTTGTCAACATAGGGGCAAATTTTACATTTAATAATGCTGATGTACAATATTATAATGGAATTAAACAACAGAACCGGTTTGCAATTTTTCTTTCTTTTCAGCAAAAGATACCAAAAATAAACTGGTTGTCAAACCTGAATATCAGGCAGGAGTTTATTCAGGGGCATTCGCCGCAGGTTAATCCTTCATTGGGATTTGAAGGAAAAATCTGGAAAATTATTTATGGTAAAATAAATATTTCAAGAAATTTCAGAGCACCAACTCTTAACGATCGCTACTGGCAACCCGGCGGTAATGAAAACCTTAAACCCGAAATAAGCCGGAACGAGGAAGCAAGCATTATTTTTAAAATCAAAAATAAAAGTAATAAATTACATTATTCCGAATTTGTGTTAACGGCCTACAGTTCATCGGTTGACAACTGGATTATCTGGCATCCCGATAGTGTTTATAATTTCTGGACACCTGATAATATTCAGAAAGTATGGGCAAGGGGATTTGAATTTTCCGGAAAAACTAAATTAAATTTCAATAATCTTGGAATAAATCTTTCAGAGGGCTACACATATTCAAAATCAACTAATCAAAAAAAATTATCAGGCAATGATAACACCTATAAAAAACAAGTGATATACACCCCGTTGTATAATTTTTTTGTGCAAATAAGTTTTGATTACAGAACTTTTAATTTTTCATATAATCAAAATTATATTGGGAAAAGCTTTGTAAGCAGGGATAATAAAGACTTTGTCCCTGCTTATTCGTTGGGAAATGTCAGCATATCAAAGGAATTTAAATTTAAAACTTGTGCTTTAAATCTTCAGATTAATATAAATAATCTTTGGAATGTAAGTTATCAGGCAATTAAATACAGGCAAATGCCTGGAAGATCAATAAATATATTGTTAAACCTTAAAATTAATTATTATGAAAAAAATGAAAATTACACAGTTATTAATTATCAGTAGTATTTTAATTGCTACAATTACCGGTTGTAAAAAAGATGAAGATGAACCGGAACCAATTCCGCAAATATCCGATGACAGGGTATTTATTACAAATGAAGGACCGTTCCAGACAGGGACAGGTACTGTAAGTATTTTTTACAGGGACAGCTTAAAAGTTTTCAATAATGTTTTTGAACAAGTAAATGGTGAAGTTTTGGGAAACATTGTTCAGTCAATTGAAGTATTTAATGAAAAGGCGTATATTGTCGTAAATAATGCAAATAAAATTGAAGTTGTTGATGAAAAAGATTTTGTTTCAACAGCTACTATTGAAGATATAGTTTTACCGAGATATTTTTTAGGAATTGACAATACTAAAGCTTATGTTACAAGCTGGAATAATGTTGTTGCAGTTATTAATTTGAATTCAAATACTGTTACAAAAATAATTTCTGCAGGAACAGGTCCTGAAAAAATGCTTTTGGCTGGAAACAAAGTTTTTGTATTAAATCAGGGCGGATTTGGTATTGATAGCACAATTACAGTTATTGATGCTCAATCGGATAATGTAATAACAACAATTAATGTTGAAAAAAAACCCACAGGTATCCAGCTTGATGTGAACGGCAAAGTTTGGGTTATATGTTCAGGTAATGGGTGGAACGGTTGGCCACAACCGGGTGATACCGAAGGTCATCTTATTTGTATTAACCCTGATGATTATTCAATTGAAGAGGATTTTGCTTTCCCCACAACATCAGAACATCCCGAAAAACTAATAATCAATAAAGATAAATATATTTTGTATTATAATTATCCCGGCGGAGTTTATAGCTTTGATATTAATTCAACTGAATTAAACCTTACAATATTAATTGAGCGTCCTACAGGTTTTTATGGTTTGGGATTTGATAATTCAACCGAGTATATTTACACTACCGATCCTCTTGATTTTGTTCAGGATGGATGGTTTTTTAGATACAATGCAGTTACCGGTACTGCTGTTGATTCGTTTAAAGTTGGAATTATTCCGGGTGAGTTTTATTTTAATTAGGATTTTAAATATTTTTGCAAAAAAATTAAATGCTATGACAAATAAAGTTGATTGCACATGGCTTGGTGAAATGGCATTTGAAGCCGATGTTAATGATTTTAAAATCAGAATAGATGCCGAAGAAAAAGTTGGCGGCAAAAACACAGGCCCGCGTCCCAAACCTTTAACACTTGCTTCTTTGGGAGGTTGTACAGGAATGGATGTTATTTCAATATTAGGAAAAATGCGTGTAACTCCAGATTATTTTAATGTTTCGGTTAACGGTGAATTAACAGAGGAACATCCGAAATATTATCATAAAATCCATATTACATATACTTTTAAAGGTGATTATTTGCCTTTGGATAAAATAAAAAAAGCAATTAATCTGTCACAGGATAAATATTGCGGTGTAAGCGAGCTTTTTAAAAAAAGCGCAGAAATTACTTATGATATTGAAATTTTGAAGTAAATATTCATAAACATTCCATTTCAATAATTTCTAAAAAACTATTTTATTGATTTTGATGCTGATAAACGCAGATTTCTTATGATTAAAAAAAACATATAAAGTAATTAATTCCGAACTCACGTTAATTTACTTTTTCCAACTGGGGTCATACTTCGCTATCGGGATTTCTCCCGAAATTTCAGCTAATTTATGGTTATATAATAATTTAGTAAAAGAATTGTAAATTATTAAAATCCAAACTATTAAATAAGTAATTGCTATCATAGATTATGACGGTTAGTTTTTTTGATGTTTTCTTTGTGAACCTTTGAGACTTGGTGTCTTTGTAGCAATTTAAAAGTTAGTCACTAAGGCACAAAGACTCAAAGAAACACAAAAATTAAAATTCCAGCCATAATTAAATTTATAAATTATTTTATATTTCGTTGTATAACATCTTATTAACAATCAATAAACAATAAACAATAATCAATAAACAATAGAAAATCGCTGAAATTTCGGGACTCCGACATTTAGCCATTCAGCCATTCAGCCATTCAATTATTATAAAACCTTAATCTCAATCTTAACTTTATTATTTAATTGCTTCCCTGATAACCTGAATCAATTCACTGATTATCATTGCTGTTGCACCCCAGATTATTGAATCTTCAATAAAAAAGCAGGGAATGTTAATTTTAATATTTTGTTATAATTAATTTTTTTTTAAGAAATTTATTGTAATTTTAACAACTTATTTTTGTTTCCTTAATTTGTTAAAAAATGGTTAAAGAAAAAGTTCAGGTTTTAAAAGACACAAAGGAAGATTTATCTGAAATTAAAGAACTTATTCTTTATAATGATGATTTTAATTCTTTTGATTTTGTTATTGAAACATTGATTGACGTATGTGAACTTGATGCTCATCAGGCAGAGCAATGTACTTTGATTGTTCATTATAAAGGAAAATGTACCGTGAAATCAGGAACACATTATGAACTTAAACCGGTTTATGATGAAATGACAAACAGAACTCTTACTGTTTCAATTGAATAATAAACTAAAATTCTTAAATCAAATACTTCATTAAAATGACCTGGACCGTTATAGCCGTATTGATTGTTGTCGGATTGATTTTTATAATCCTTGAAATATTGGTGATTCCCGGACATGCAGTATTCGGGATATTGGGATTCAT
>JADFUO010000141.1 GCA_015222115.1 Bacteroidota bacterium
CCTTTCTTTTTTTAAAATCAAGATAATCGTTTCCTCGCTTTTCAACAGTTGTATTTTCCCAATTTTTTAATTCGTCGTATTTCATATAAGTAATAACAATTGCTCCGTCAGCATATATAGCCGATTTTGATGTTGCAGGCGTATAAAACATAAAATACTCAGGCCAGTTTTTTTCTGAATAATCAGTCGTCCAGACAGTATCGCCTTTGTAATAATAGTGATTAAAATTCATATATTTAAAACTATCCTTTTTAAATACAACATACAAAGTAAACATTCCTATCGTATTTTCAAGCATATTTATACGCTTTCTGTATGCCTTTTTAATTTGATGTTCATCAATCATTTGTAAAGTCTTAGCGGGATGAACATTAGAAATAAAATACTTTGATTCAATACGTTCATTGTTTGACAGTTCAATATATTTTACTTTATTATTCTCAAAAATAAATTTATTTGCTTCATGTTTTTTAAGAACAACTCCTCCATTTTCAATAATAGAATCAGCGAGTAATTCAGCAAGCTGAAAGCTGCCATCAATAAGTCGCCATGCACTGTTAATAAAGGAGTAATTTATAAGAGCATGAATATACAAAGGTGTTTTATCCTTGACTCCGGCATATAAAGAATTTGTCCCTGCTAAAACATTTTGTAGTTTTTTATTTGATGTAATTGAATTGATAAACCCGTAAGCGCTTTCATTAAATATTTTACTGTCAATAATATTAGGTTGTTCTTTACTAAGATTGAATAATGGGAAATAATCGCTAATAGTATTTAATTTATCAATATATTTATTTAGTGCATCTTTTTCATTTGGAAAATTTTGCAGTAGGGTATTTTTAAAATTTTCGTGCCCCTGTGCGTGTTTATATTCATTTCCTTCAAAAGTAACAATATCAAATCCATCAATATCCAATCTTTTGAGCTTCAGCTTATCCAAAATACCGAAATACTTAAAATAGCGATTAAGGATTTGTCCTTCATCTAATCCCTCGGTATAATTCAGTCCTGTATTAAAGATTACGTTGTCGCGTTTAAAGGTTTGAAGACAACCCCCAATTTGCCTGTTTTTTTCAATAATACAAACGTTATAGCCTTCTTTGCTTAAGATGTTTCCGCAAAGCAATCCTCCAAGTCCGCTTCCTATTATTACAATGTCATATTTTTGCATTTGGAAAGTATTTGAATTTCCAATCAAAACGTTCCGACAAATATACATGTTGGTAATGGAATACAAAAAGCAATTTAGTTAAAAAGAAATTAAGAATGTTATTTGTCCAATGTTTATATAAGTTCAGAGTTTTTATCTTTTTAAAATTTTACAATATAAATCAGGTTCGAAGTAAACTTAGTATTATCTATAATTTTTACATTCATGTTATATTTTGATATAAAATCTGTAATTTTATTTTCTGAAACAAAGAAAAGTTTTTTGTATTTCATTTTATTAAATCCGAAACGTGTTGAAAAAAACTCTGTGTATTCAGTACCTCGGTGTCTTTTTCTTAAATTTCTATCTGCATCACGGATAATAATTAGTCCATCTTTATTTAAATTTTCAATACATTTTTTTATAAGAATTTCTTGTTTTTCTTCAGGCATATAATGCAATACATCGCTTAAAATAAATACATCACTATTTTTAAAAGGATAATCCACAACATCGGCATAAATAAATTTAATCCTGTCTTTTAAAATTTGATTATCTGAAATACAATTATTTGCAATTTCAATTTTATAGCCGTCATAATCAATGCCAATAATGTTTCTTTCATGGGAAAGAAAACCGAGCATATAAGACATAAATCCGTATCCACAACCAATATCCACAATGCTTGCCTTAACAGGAATCAGTTCATTAAATAAAGCATAATTCTTTTCCAATTTTAATTTTATCTTTAAATACCATTCTAAAATCGGACCTTTATAAATATATTGCTTAATTAATCTTTCCCTGAAATAAGCGGGTGTTTCATCTTCAAGTTTCAGCTTGTCATATTCTTTACGATAGAACTTAGCAATTGATTTTGCCTGTAACAAATAGGTGTCACCAATTTTTCCATCTTTTAACTTTATTCTGTCATATATCTTAACGGTAATACGTCCACTGCGTAAAAAAACTTCGCCCCTTGTAAGGCAATGACCTGAACCGTGGATTATAACAGGCAATATTTCTAAATTTAATTTATCAGCCAGATAAAATGCACCTTTATGAAAACGTTTGATTTTACCTGTTTCAGACCTGCCTCCCTCAGGGAAAACCAAAATAGAATAACCGTCTTTAACTTTTTTTCTTATAAGTTCTACACTTTTTTCATAACCTTCTATAACAGGATAATAATCAACATATCTTACAATTAGCCCATAAAATTTATTATTCCAGACCCAGTCATTGGTTAAAACAATTATTTTAGGATGTAACATCAATAGTAACACCAAATCCAAATGCGATTGATGATTGGAAATTATAATGGCAGGTTCTTTTAATGTTGATGAATTATAATTTATAAGAGTTTTCCTAATAGTAATATTAATATAAACGATAATTCTGCAAAACAGCATTATTAAATAATTCACCATTAGCTTTTTGTTTTTCTTTTTTAATGGAAGGATAAAAAATACAGGCAATAATACCATCATAATTAAACATCCCAAAAGAAAAACAATTAATGTGAAGATAGATATAAAAAAATTATAAAACGTTACAGGCACGAATCTTTTTTGTCCTTTATTCAATATTAAAAACCTGAATAATAAAGGTTGAATAGTGTATGATATTAAAACAACCGATAAAATGCCGATTATTGAAACCAAAGCAATAGATTTTAATGCCGGATGACTTGCAAATATCAATACGCCTATGCCTGTAATGGTGGTTATTGCCGAAAGTAAAATTGATGTTTTATATGAGTTAAGATTTTTTATGCCTGTCTTGTATTCCTGGAGTAATCCCCGCATAATAAAAATGCTGTAATCGATACCCAAACCGAAAATAAGAGTAGAAATAATAATATTGAAAATATTGAATTTAATGCCGAATATTCCCATTATGCCTAATGTCCAGAGCCAGCTCAGTGTTATCGGGATAAAAGTTATCAGTCCTAATTCTATCCTGCCAAATGAAAACACCAGAATAAACAAAACTATTAATAACGATAACTTAACCAGCAGACTAAAATCTTTTGTCAGTATATCAATAAACTTAGAAAATAAATATGCTTTATCAAGTATTATCAAATTGCCGTTACCGGCAAAAGCATCATAAACTTGTTGCTTATTTTTTTTATCAACTTTTAATAATGTGACAACAGTGGTCAATTCATCAGTTTCGGTTATATAATCGTTAAAAAACAGTTCTTTTATTTTGTTGGATATATTTTTCTCTAAGGGTTGATATTGTTTGTCAAGAAGATTGTGAAACTTTTCAAATGCATCTTCCTTAAATTTGTATTGGTTTCCTGATGTGATCAATTGCTGCTTAAGCTTTTGCTTTTTAGCTTTGCTCCAGTATTGGTTCCACGATTTTATTCTCTCCTGTTGTAATGCGTCGGATATTAAAAACGTGCTAACCGAAGTATATTTTTTAATAAGTTTTTGATTTACCAGGTTTTCTATTTTTTTTTGGATTTTTTCATTATTTATTAATGCCTGATTCAAATCTTTGCCTGTACAAGCCAAATACACTGACCGTAGCTTATAGTTGTTTATCCTATCGAGGTTTTCTTCAGCCCGAGCCAATTTATCAGATACATAGCTCATTTTTTCCATATCACTTTCAAAACCTACGTATTTTGAAGTAAACAGAAAAACAATTGAGAGAATTACAATAATTGAAATAAGGATATAATTTTTATCAAACCTGTATGAAGTAAATTTTTCTAAAAAAGTTTTGTTTTTAAAATCATTACCCTGTTTCCTTTTATATTTCGGGGTTTTCAATAAATGTGGCAAAACAATTAAAGAAAAAAGTGCAGCAGTTATCACACTTAATGCAGCAAAAAGCCCTAATTCGTGCAGAGTTTCAGAACTGACAAACATAAGGCACATAAAAGCAGAGGCAGTTGTTATGCTGCTCATAACAATCGGCATGGAAACATCCTTAATCGTTCCAATAACCGACTTTTTTTGTCGGAAATGAGTAAAAATATGCAAGGAATAATCAACTGTAATTCCAAGTAAAACCGCTCCAATACTTAATGCAATGAGAGATATTTGGGATTTTATTAAAAACAAAAGAGCCAAAGCAACACTCCCTCCGAATATTGCCGGAAGAAAGATAAATACAAAAACGCTCACCCTCCTGAAGAATAAGCTGATAAGAAGCATTAAAATAATTAATGCAATCGTAACTGTTAGTATTATATCTTTTTTTATTATTTCGGCATTTCCAACTGAAACAGCAACAGCACCAAAATACTCAACCCCGACAGTATTACCGGTTTCGGTTGTTATGTTTTTTAATACTTTATCAAGCCCCTCCAAAAAGACCGTATTTTTTGAAGTTTCATTTACAGGATTTGATGTGGTTATGAATAACAGTAAATTTCTTTTATCCCGTGTAAATATGTATCCGTTATAAATTTCATAATTATCATCAAATTGAAGCGATTGCAATTTTTTTAAAGCTATTGCATTAATGCCGACAGGATCGTTGATTATGAATTTTTTTAGGGCAATACTTGCAGGTGATATTAATGTTTTATAGTTCTTTTTAAATGAAGCGCTGACTGCTTGTTCTGTGATCAATGAATCAATTTTTTTATAATCATTCTTATCTAAAAAAACAGGCAGGTTTTTATATATAATTGAATAAACTTCACTCATTAAGTTTTCTGATATTTTATAACGGATTTCTTTAATGAATGGTGAGAAAAATTCGTTTTGTAAAGTATCTGCCAGTTCATTAGTAAAAGCAATTAATTTTTCGGGTGCAGGTGTTGCG
>JADFUO010000142.1 GCA_015222115.1 Bacteroidota bacterium
CTTATTTTGTGTTATCGAAGAAACTTCCAAACAATCATCCCCATTCCCTCATAATGAACAATTGAGGGATTTTTTTGAATTTTTAACAATTTAAAAAAATTAATGATTCAGACCAAATAAGACCAACAGGATAATCTTTGTAATTTATCACTGAAAATTCATAAAATAAAAAACCTCCCCTGCAATTAAACAAGGGAGGCTGGGTTCAAGGCTCTGGTTTAGTTATACCGTCATCTGGTTAGGCATTATAATAAGCGTGTTACTTTTTTGATTTTACCTTTTCGCTGTGTAAAATGTAAGTATAATAAAGTTCTGTTTTCATTATTTAAAATTATTTCACAGGGTCCACGATTTTGATTTCTTCCGGGGTAAGGTTGTAGAAAAGATTTAGTTTATCTCCCGTAAATTTATATCAATTCATGAGAGACCTGATAAGGGTTTGGTTCGCTAATTATTAGGATAAAAAACTATATTTAAAGACTCTAATTTGTTTGTTATTTCATCGGAAATTTCCTCAAGACAAGAAATACACAGCATATCTCTTGCCCTACTGAATGCGACATAACCTAACCGGTAATCATCATCTAAATTTATATTGGCTTCTTGAAAGTTTAGCCATTTATCTAATTCATTTTTTGAATAAGCAATAGCAAGGACTGATGTTGCTTCTAATCCTTTTGCACTATGGATTGATGAATAGCATGATTCAGGGTAATGAGCAAGGGAAATGGGTTTATTGTTTGAAAATTCATTTAATGACTTTTCAATATCAACTTGCTTTCCTGAATCATCAATAATATTAAATTTCTCACGGAATTTTTTTCTAATTGAATCAATACGATGTTCAGAACTATTGAAATTCATAGACTTTAAAAACCTTATCATTTCAAAGCAAAACTTTCGGTATTCAATTTCATCATGAGTATAATTAATAAATTCCTTTTTTTTAACTCCTGCAACTGCAAGAATACAGCGGGAAACTTCCTGTAAAATACTGTTAATCAGGTGGTTCCCTTTTTCAAGCCTTATAGCTTCACCATTTAGGATGTCGTAAACATTACTAAGTTTTGGTTTCCTTTTGTTGTCTTGTTTAATCCAATCGCTTGTAAGATAAAAATCTTTTAAAAATAATTTATTTTTTTTTCAATGCTAGTGCAATGTATTTTATTAATTTCATGTTGGATTTTTAATTGATTGTATGAATCAATAATTGCTTCGGATTTTGTACAATTAATAAAATATATTGGAATACCATTGTTACCCTTTTTTGATCTTTGCTCAAATTCTGTCTCAATATAATTATTCAAAAATTGGACAATTGCCTCACTGGATCTATAATTAATTTGTATTTTATCAATATTATCAGGGTATATATTCATTAAGTTCACAAACGAAGTAACAGAGAGGTCATTCGTTTTATTATATCTCTTTGTGAAGCCATAAATATATTGAAGCTTGTCGCCAATAAAATAAGATGTTTTTGCATTTTTAATAATTTTAAGAAAAAAATCGTGTGTGTTTTTCTTTGAATCCTGATATTCATCAACAAACAAAAATTGTAACCTGTTATTTAGTGCTTCTTTTATAGATCTGGTTTTAATTATTTCTTTTGAAAGTTGTAATACTTTATCAAATGTGATCACTCCTTTATCCGAGAGTTTTTTTTGAACAGCATTTTTTTTTCGATGGTCATTTGATTTAACATTATCAATATATTTTTTTTCCAACGGAACCATTTTGAGCAAATGCCCAAACGGCTCAATAACAAAACGAATGAGAAAACTGTGGATGGTGCCAATAAATATATTTGGCGGGATCGGTATCTCAGATGAAATTCTTTGCCTTAATTCTGCGGTCGCGGCATTGGTATAGGTAATTACAGCGCAAAATCGGTTCCTGTCGAGATTGGAAAGACAATTTATCGCTTCGTTTTTCAGGTTATATGTTTTGCCTGCTCCCGGGCCTGCAGTAATTATCTTTAGATTATTCATTTGAACCAGTTATATGAGTAAAACCATCTTCTATATATTTCGGCACATTAAACGACCTTCTTGCATCCTTATTTTGCCCATCTTTTAAAACTTCTAAAAGATTCATGGCAAACTCGGCTTTGTAACTTTCAATTTCTTTAAAAAATTCATCAACATTTATATTATTGCTTGATGTTTTTGATTGAAGCTTAGGGCCGTTCTCTATTTTTGTTTTATTTAATGCCTGAAATAATAATTCTTTTCCTTCGCCACTTTTATTGGATTCAATTATATCCATTTCAAAAGTTTCCAAGGATGTAATTTTTACTTTAATGATATCAGAATCATATTTTTTTTGAAGGTCAATTGCTCTTTCTGATGACTTCTTTGTAAAATCGGAATCAGTATAGGCAACATTCTTTACAAAATAGCCCGCCTTGATGACTTCTAAAAAATGTGAAAATGCAACCCCGTTAACATTAATTAGTGTAATTCCTTTCTGTTCTATACTTACTTCATTGGTTTTCAATTTAAAAAATTCAGGTATCAACAATTGTTCGGATATACCTTCCACCAGAATGACCTTACGGGCAAAAAACAGGGTAGATTTGGTGGCATCAAGATATCTTGATAAGTAATTTTTTGATTTTTGGGGTATGTTTTTAAAAAGGTAATAAGGCTTGATTTTGTTTTCATTTTCATCGTGATACAGCACAATCGTATCATCCAATGATAATTGTGAAGTGATATGTGCGGAATGGGAAGTAATGATAATCTGTCGTTCATCACTGCTTTCGGTATCAATATTTCTTGATAGATGAATCTGCAAATGGGGGTGCAAATGCGCTTCTGGTTCTTCAATGCCAATAAGTCGAAAAAAGACTTTTTTATCTTCTTTTTCAACTTGCTGCATTAACTGGGAAAGAAGAAGTGAAATATAAAGCAGATTATTTATTCCCAAACCATTGCGTTCGATATCTATTGGATTTGTACCGTAAATCAGGCTTATTTTTTTAAGAATATCTGAAGATTCAACACCGATAAAATTGAAATTTATTTCGCTTTCGGAATTTTCAATAGAAACTCTTTGTAAAAATTTTTCAATGTCCTTTTTAATAGATAAAAAAACAGAACCCTCTTTATTTATAAGTTCCTTTAAGTCAAGGAGTGTCCTCTTAATATCATCAATTTTGTTTTCTGTTTGAACCGTTAACACTTTATTGAGTAATGTGTTTTTACCGCCCGTCATTAACTGTGTTCTTGCATCACGTAAAGCATCCAGGAATTCCATTTTCAGGAAACCAAGCCAGTAATAATCAATTCTTTTTGTGCGGTCGTCTCCACCAAAAATTGAATAACTATAGTGA
>JADFUO010000143.1 GCA_015222115.1 Bacteroidota bacterium
AACGGGGTCGCAAATGAACATTCAGCGAAATTTTCACGATTAACAGATCAAGATTATGATGAGTTGTTAACAGCAATATGGAAATCGGTTAGAAGTGCGGGGAATACGCGAACAAAGGTAGGACAGGTACCACGTTTATTAATATCAGTCGTTTATAATAAAGATGTTGAATTCCAGTTTGGAAATTTATCTGATTATATAAAATTAATTCCGGTAAACGGCAAAGAAGAAAAAGCCTGGAGTTCACCTGAAGATTATATCGTAGATTTATCTTTGCTTAAAAAAAGGTTGTCAGCATATTCAAATAAAATTAATTCTGTTTCCTATGAAATTTCACCGGATGTTAAATTAAATGATGAAATTCCGTCAGAATGGGAAGGTTTAAAGATTGATTAGGCGGATGAAACCCACAGGTTCCGGCACTTTTTAAAATTATACGGGAAATTTTAAAATGATCAGTGATAAATGTATAATTTTCGAGTACAGGGGAAAGTTTGCGCACTTTTTAAAAGCAGAAGCAAATGCTTCTGCTCCGAGTTATCCTTTTCCTACAAGAACGGTTCTCCTTGGTTTGGTGGGAGCAGTTCTCGGCTTAACAAAGGATTCACCGCAAATATTTCTGAAAAATGCAAACCTTGCAGTTTCCGGAAGAGCAGAAGCTGCTCACTGGCATACGGCAACACTTCACCAAACTTATCCTGCACCTTTGGCGTTAAGCGTCAGTAGAAAAAGCAAAGGGTCAAGCGGAGATAAAAAATTACCTAAACGTATTGCTCAGGAATGGCTCTTCAAACCTGAATTTACAGTTTTTGTTCAATTACCGGAAGAGTATCATGACAAATTTGAATATAGAATCAGGAACAGAGAATGGTTTTTTACCCCCTGCCTTGGCTTATCGGAGATGATGGCGGATCTCAACTTTGTTGACTCTGTTAAAACAGAACAATTAGAAGAAGGTGTTTATGGTATTGAAACACCTGTGCGAAAAACAGAGGTTGAATTTGAGATGTCAATCGCTTTGGAGCAAAATTTTGTTATTAAATCAATTCGGATGCCTCGAGATGTGACGGATAAACGGAAATTTTCCCATGAAGCGTATTTATATGAAGCTAATGGAAAGGCTTTATATTTAAAAACCGCAACTGCCTGTAAAGTTGGAAAAAAAATTATATCATGGCTATGATTCAGTCACATATAAATCCTTATAAATCACTGAAACAGCATGTTGAGGAAGTCGGTATAGCCTCAAATGCGATATTAGAACAACATTCAGCTTCTGTAAAAACGTTTATTGCTGAATGGATCGACTATGTTGTTAAATTTCATGATTTAGGCAAGGCGATTCCTGAATTTCAAAAATATATTAAAAATCCTGCAAAATATACAGGAAATCGCAGAAACAAAGCTCATGCGCCTGTTTCTATGCTTTTCTGGCTCCTTTTTGCACAGGAAAATAATATTCCCAAAGATGTTGTTTTGCTCGTTGTATCTGTTGTTTGGAAACATCATGGAGATTTTCCGACTTTTGAATCTTTACTATATGACACATTATACGAATATGAAGACGATTTCAAAATATCTGAATATCCGATTGATACAGTCCGTTCTGACTTGAACCTGGATTTGAATTTGAATTCTGATGTTGATGAATTTGATATAGAAGATTTGTTTGAAGATGATTTTATAGAAAAAAAATTATTTGCGGAAGCTGCTGAACTAAAAGTGAAAGCTCTTATGCTTTTTTCGATTTTACTTGAAGCAGACAGAACTTTTCTTGCCCTGCCTGAAGAATATTTAAAACTAAAAATGACTCCTGCAGATCAGGTGAAAATCAATCAGGAAATTGTCAGTTCTTTCCTGATTGAAAAGTCTAAAACAGGAAATCAAAATAAAATTCTGAACCAGTACCGAACAAATTTAAGAAATAAAATTATAGCAAATAGCTGCGGTCAGTCAAAAATTGAAAGCATTACTGTGCCTACAGGTCTTGGTAAAACAATGATGGCGGCTGAATGGGCATTAAAACATCGAAATCAAAATGATGTAAGACGAAAAGTTATTATTGTTTTACCTTTTTTATCCATAATTGATCAAACTGTAAAAGAATATAAACAGCTTTTTACAGGACATAATACTGACTCATTGATTCTTGAAGCACATTCAATTGCGGAACGAAAATATGTAGATGATTCAAATGAGGAGCAAAACAATAAATTCAATAATGCCATTGATTTTATTTCCGACACCTGGGATTACGATTTTATAATAACAACCTTTGATCAATTCTTATACACTCTTTTATCATCAAAAAACAGGTATCTCATGAGGTTTCATAATCTTGCAGATGCATTGATTATTATTGATGAGATACAGGCGCTGCCTCTTATTTTATGGCAACCATTATCAGTTGCGTTAAATTTAATTTCTGAAAAGATCAATACAAAAACATTGATAATGTCCGCAACTCAACCTGAATTTATACAAACATCAGAATTGGTTTCCCACCCTGAAAAAATCTTTGCCAGACAGAACAGGTATGAATTGATTTTAAACCATACAAATTCAGTTAATCTGAACAATTTTATAGAAAACTGTATTAAAAGAATTGATGATGAAAACTGGCATTCCCAAAGAGGTTTAATAGTTTTAAACACAAGAGCATCTGCAAGGGCGGTTCTTGATTCTCTGGAAGATAAAATCAAATGCGATGTTTTCTTTTTAAGCGCAGATGTAACGCCAAAAGAACGGTTAGCAAATATTGAGGAAATTAAAAAAAATAAACCCTGCCTTGTTATAGCAACTCAATGCATTGAAGCCGGTGTAGATATTGATATGGATTTTGCCTTTCGTGATTTTGCGCCGCTTGATTCTATTGTGCAATGTGCAGGGCGTTGCAACAGAAACGGTTTAAAAAAAAGAGCTAAAATTGAAATTATAACACTGGTAAATGAAAATGGGTCAAAATTTTCAGGTTTTATTTACGATAAAACACTTCTGGAGAAAACAGCAGTAATATTAGCACAAAATAAAAATTGTATACCAGAAGAAAATATTTTTCCATTAGTTGCCGATTATTTCAAAATGCTTAAAAGTTCAAGAGATATTGGCAGGCAAAAAGCGGAAGACTGGGGATATTGGAGAGAAGAATTAGATATAAAAAAACTTTTGCGTAATGATAACAGTAAGTATAGTTTTATTGTTATTTCGCAGGATG
>JADFUO010000144.1 GCA_015222115.1 Bacteroidota bacterium
AATTGGAAACTGGAAGCAGCCATAAAGGCGGATATTCCGATCAAAACAGCAAACCAGCGTCCATATGTATCAGTAATGGCTTGTAGAATCGATTTGTCATGTAATACCCCAAATCTGGCGCCCATTGAGGTATATACAGCCATAGATATCGCGGCTAAAACAATTACCCAGAGAAATGCATACCCATTTTCAGATCCGATTCTGGAAGCAACAGTAATACTACCCGGACCTAAAACAACGGAAGCAATTATAAAACCCGGACCAACTGATTTAAAAAATTTCTTAATCTTTCCTAACATTAGTAAATGGTTATTATATAATTAGTGCTTGTCAATAAAGTCAATAAATTTTAAAATAAGCGCCAAATAACAAGCACCAAATAACAAATAAATTTCAAATTAAAATGATCAAAAAATCAAATAAATTATTAAAAATATACTGTTTGGAATTTGTTTTTTCGGATATTGAATATTATTTGTTATTTGAATTTTGATATTTGATATTTGATATTTCTGTATTCAAGATTCAGGAAGTTTAGGCAGATATTAATTATAGCCTGGGTTCCTTAAGCGATTATGCCTCCGTCAATGTATCCTGGTCGTGCCCAGCACAAGGCATGTGGTCCGGCAAGTTTGGCCAGGCGGGTTTCCAATTCCTGTCGATCTATACCCGCCAGTTCGTTTTTCCCATATTCTTGTGCCAGTTTAATATTTTCCTCCAGAGGTTCAATGCCAAAATGACCGACCATAGTGCTTGCAACTCCTTCCTGTGTCCATGCATATTCAAAAAGCTCTTGCGCTGTTGCCTCCACCCCGACAATATTGCGCATAACTTTCATTGCAATAATACCGGTATTTTTCTTCCGCGCAGCAGGGAAAGCTACTTTTACAAAATCTCCATACATGGTTGGATTCATTGCCAACATGCAAACATCGAAATCAAGTTTTTCCAGAATATCCCTTGACCGTTCTGCACTATCCATACATGAAAATCCAATATGTTTAATAACGCCTGATTCTTTTAATGTAACCATTTCTTTATAAAGGCCCTTTTCAATTTTAGCAACATCATCAGAAGGTTCGATACTATGTATCATAAGAATATCGAGATAGTCAGTTTTCATTCTGGCCAGACTGGTCTCAACTGTTTTTTTGGCTTCATCAGGGTCACGTGACTCAAGCTTTGTTGAAAGAATAATTTTATCTCTGTATGCCGGCAAGATTTCACCAAATCGTTCTTCACTACCTGACGCTTTACCTTCTCCTAAATTGAAACCGGCAAGATTATAACTTGGCGCTGTATCAAACAGATTAATGCCGCTTTCAACAGCCTTTTTTAATACCTTTTCCCAGTCGCCATCGTTATTTTTTAGAAACTGTGAACCTCCTCCAAACGATAGAATGGAGACTTTTAGCCCGGTTTTACCAAGTGTACGTTGTGGTATCTTAACTTTCTTATCCTTGTCTGAAAATAAAGAGCAGGATGACATCAGTCCTGATGTAGATACAACAGCAGCTCCTATAGCGGAGTTCTGAATGAATTTCCGTCGTGAATAGTTTTTCATAATTTTTATAATTAAGTTTATACTATTTATTGTATTTGATTTTTACTTGTGATAAAATATCATATGCTTTAGGTTGTTTTTCAGGCAGATAAGTTACCCGGGCCTCACTTTCATCTTCCTCATCAGCAATTTCTATTTCACCGGTATAAAGTTCATTGAAATCTTCAATAATATGTACTTCTATCATATATTTGTATTTACCAACAGGTATTTGTTTTTCAAAACAATTAAATTCAAAATTTCTGTCACCTACTAATGGAGTTGCCCCTGTAGCAGCATCAAATTCTTCTTTTGTAACCTTATCCCAACAAGCTTTTACTGTCCAATCCGGGCATATTGTTGGAATAAAAAACCCGCCATATGAAAGGTATTCACTTACAAATAATGTTTTAACATAGGTCCCATTGGGATTTTCCAGCCATATTGCCACTTGGTATGATGGTTGGATGCTATCCTTTTTATTTACATGATATGAAATGTCTAAGGTTCTGTTTTTGGATTTGGAAACCTCACTATTACATCCTGTAATGAAAAGTACAATAATGACTAAAGTGATTAATTTATTTAGCATTTTCGAAGAAACTTTGAATTATATAGCCCAACACGGTTAATTCATACAAATTTATGAACTTAATAATACCTGTGAATAA
>JADFUO010000145.1 GCA_015222115.1 Bacteroidota bacterium
AATTGGAAACTGGAAGCAGCCATAAAGGCGGATATTCCGATCAAAACAGCAAACCAGCGTCCATATGTATCAGTAATGGCTTGAAGAATCGATTTATCATTTAATACTCCAAATCTGGCGCCCATTGAGGTATATACAGCCATAGATATTGCGGCTAAAACAATTACCCAGAGGAATGCATACCCGTTTTCAGATCCGATCCTGGATGCAACAGTAATACTACCCGGGCCTAAAACAACGGAAGCGATTATAAAACCAGGGCCAACTGATTTAAAAAATTTCTTAATCTTTTGTATCATAAGGAAGTCTTTCTTACTCTTTTTAAACGATTATACCACCATCCCTGTAACCTGGTTGTGCCCAGCACAAGGCATGTGGTCCGGCAAGTTTGGCCAGACGGTTTTCCAATTCCTGTCGATCTATACCTACCAGTTCGTTTTTCCCATATTCTTTTGCCAGTTTAATATTTTCCTCCAGAGGTCCAATGCCAAAATGACCGACTATAGTACTTTCAACTCCTTCCTCTGTCCATGCATATTCAAAAAGCTCTTTAGCTGTTGCTTCCACCCCGACAATATTGCGCATAACTTTCATTGCAATAATACCGGTATTCTTCTTCCGTGCAGCAGGGAAGGCTACTGATGTATAATCTCCATACATGGTTGGATTCATTGCCAGCATGCAAACATCGAAATCGAGTTTTTCAAGCATATCCTTTGAGCGTTCAGCACTATCCATACTTGAAAATCCGATATATTTTACAACACCCGTTTCTTTTAATCTAACCATTTCTTTATAAAGGCCTTTTTCAATTTTTGCGACATCATCCGATGGTGCGATACCATGTATCATAAGAATATCAAGATAATCGGTTTTCATCCTGGCCAGACTGGTCTCAACTGCTTTTTCGGCTTCTTCAGGGTCACGTGATTCCAGTTTTGTTGAAAGATAAATTTTATCCCGGTATTCAGGTAAGATATGTCCATATCGTTCTTCTCCACCCAATGATTTGCTATCACCCAAACCAAAAGATGAGACGGTATAACTTGGTGCTGTGTCAAACAGATTAATACCGCTTTCAACAGCCTTTCTCAACACCTTTTCCCAGTCACCATCATTATTTTTCAGGAATTGCGAACCTCCTCCAAACGATAAAATGGAGACTTTTAGTCCGGTATTACCAAGTGTACGTTGTGGTATTTTAACTTCCTTATCCTTGTCAGAAAATAAAGAACAGGATGAAATCAGTCCTGATGTAGATACAGCAGCAGCTCCAATAGCGGAGTTTTGAATGAATTTCCGTCGTGAATAGTTTTTCATAATTTTAATAATTAATTTATACTATTTATGGTATTTTACTTTTACCTGTGATAAAATATCACTTGCTTTTGGATGTTTTTCAGGCAGATAAATTACCCGGGTCTCACTTTCATTTTCCTCATCAGCAATTTCTATTTCACCGGTATAAAGCTCATTAAAATCTTCAATAATATGTACTTCTATTAAATATTTGTATCTGCCAACAGGTATTTGTTTTTCAAAACAATTGAATTCAAAAATTCTGTCACCTACCAATGGAGTTGCCCCGGTAGCCGCATCAAATTCTTCTTTTATAACTTTATCCCAACAAGCTTTTACTGTCCAGTCCGGGCATATATTTGGAATAAAAAACCCGCCATATGAAAGGTATTCACTTACAAATAATGTTTTAACATAGGCCCCGTCCGGCTTTTCCAGCCATATTGCTACCTGGTATGATGGTTGGATACTATCCTTTTTATTTACATGATATGAAATGTCCAGGGTTCTGTTTTTAGATTTAAAAACTTCGTTATTACATCCTGCGATGAAAAGTACAATAATGAGCAAAGTAAATAATCTATTTTGCATTTTCGAAGAAACTTTGAATTATATAGCCCAACACGGTTAATTCATACAAATTTATGAACTTAATAATACCTGTGAATAA
>JADFUO010000146.1 GCA_015222115.1 Bacteroidota bacterium
GCCGGTATTATTGCCGGAACAGCCATTATTTTTGGTAAATATAAAAATTTATTTGCAGCTAATACCCTTCCACCTAATGAAAACTTTGATCTGGTTGCGGTTAAAGGAGGTGAACCGGTTGAAATGTTTGACAAAGCGATAGAATCACTTGGGGGTATGAAAAGTTTTGTAAAGTCAGGTCAAAAAGTTTTAGTAAAACCTAATATCGGGTGGGATGCTGTTCCTGAAAGGGCGGCAGATACAAATCCTTCACTGGTTGCAAAGGTCATTGAACATTGCTTTAATGCAGGTGCAAAGGATGTTTATGTTTTTGATAATACTTGCGATCAATGGAATAAATGTTATAAAAATAGTGGAATTGAAAAGGCCGTTAAGGATGCCGGCGGGAAAATTGTTCCGGGTAATAGAGAAAGTTATTATCAGGAAGTGGAGATAAAAGAAGGGAAAAAACTAAAAAAAGCCAAAGTACATGAGCTTGTTCTTGATTCGGATGTATTTATAAATGTACCTATCTTAAAAAGTCACAGTTCTACAAAGCTGACAATAGCGATGAAAAACCTGATGGGAGTGGTTTGGGACAGGATGTACTGGCATCGTAACGACCTGCACCAATGTATTGCCGATTATACAAGCTTCTGCAAACCCGACCTTAATATTGTTGATGCTTATAATGTAATGAAAACTAACGGACCCCGCGGAGTTTCTGTTGATGATGTTGTTCAGTTAAAATCGTTAGTTATTTCTAAAGATATTGTTGCAGTTGATGCTGCCGCAACAAAAATATTCGGCTTGGAACCTGATGATATCCCTTATATCACAATAGCCGATGAAATGAATATCGGCACCAAAGACCTGTCAAAACTTAATATCAATAGAATTAGAATGTAACAGAATGAAATTTCCTGCTCTGAAAAAATTAAGGGTAATAATTTCGCTTTTGTTTTTTTTGTTAACAGCGTTTTTATTCCTTGATTTTACAAATGCTTTATCTTACAAAGCTGTAAATACCATATTGTTCTTACAATTTGTTCCATCTGCTTTATTGTTTGTTAATTTATTGAGTTATACCGCAATAGGTTTTTTAATTGTAATTACCCTGACTTTACTTTTCGGAAGAATTTATTGTTCAACAATTTGTCCTTTGGGCACTTTGCAGGACATAATAATTTATGTATCTAAAAAGCTGAAAATCAACAAAAGGTTTACATACCAAAGAACATATAACTGGTTAAGGTATTCGATACTAATTGTAACAGTAACAACTTTTTTGTTTGGAAACATTATATTGATAAACCTGTTGGACCCGTTCAGTAATTTCGGAAGGATATTTTCAAATTTAATACGACCTGTTTATTTATTTGCAAATAATGTTTCGGTTTCGGTTTTGGAATTGTTTGATTGTTATTATTTATATCCGGTTAATTTAAAAACCTTTGTTTTGTTTACCTTTATTTTTGCTTTTTTCTTTCTGATAATGATAATATGGATGGCAATAAGAGGCGGCAGGATATATTGTAATACAATTTGTCCGGTTGGGACATTATTGGGAATGATCTCAAAAATATCATTATTCAGGATTTCAATAGATGAATCAATGTGTGATGGTTGCTGGGCTTGCTCTTTAACATGTAAAGCAGGATGTATTCACGGAGGAGAAAAAAAAATTGACTATTCAAGATGTGTTGTTTGTTTTGACTGCCTTAATTCGTGTAAATCAAATGCTGTAAAATTCAAAATTGCTTTTAGAAGAAAGAAAAAGCCTCTATCCGAAAAAGAACCCAATAATAAAAGACGTGAATTTTTAATTACCACGGGAATATTTTCTCTAAGCTTAACCGGACTTGCTTTTGGTACTAATAAAATAGAGGATTTTAAAAAAACAAATATTCCTGATAATAAAAAATATCCGGTATGTCCCCCGGGTTCATTAAGCATTGAGCATTTTACAACAACCTGCACGGCTTGTCATTTGTGTGTAAGTGCTTGCCCAACACAAGTTCTTAAACCGTCATTTTTAGAATATGGTCTTATGGGAATGATGCAACCATACATGAATTATTTTAAAAGTTTTTGCAATTACGATTGTGTTATTTGCAGTGAGATTTGTCCAAGCGGAGCAATACTCCCGATTTCTTTGGAAGAAAAAAAATTAACACAATTAGGAAAAGTAAATTTTATCAAAGAAAATTGTATTGTTGAAACCGAAGGTACTGACTGCGGTGCATGCTCCGAGCATTGTCCAACGAAAGCAGTTTATATGGTCCCTTATAAAGATAATCTCGTTATACCTGAAATTAACCAGGATATTTGTATAGGCTGCGGTGCCTGTGAATTTGCCTGTCCTACAAAACCATTCAAAGCCATTTATGTTGATGGAAATCCCATACATCTTAAAGCAAAAAAACCCGAAAAGGAAATATTAAACGGAAAGATTGATTATGAGGAGGATTTTCCGTTTTAAAATGTCTTTCCTTTTTTCCGCACACATAAATAAAGTTGAATAGGTTATGAAATTCAGAGATTTTTGCACAGATATGTAGCATAGTTATTGTACTTTTTTCTTGATAAAAAAGTACCAAAAAATCAAGGCTTATTAAAAATCAACTAAAAATGTAAATCCTCCGCTAA
>JADFUO010000147.1 GCA_015222115.1 Bacteroidota bacterium
CTTCAAAACTCTATCATCAAATTTCTCAAAAGTAGCACCAAAAATCATCTTAATATTTTTATACTCAAATAATTCCGGAGCCATAATTGAGGAAGGTCCTATCATAAATATATCACAAATATTTTTTGTTGCATTAATTGAATCCATAAAAGTAGCATTAAATATTGATGTTGAAGTTAAAATAACAACATCCGCTTGCCCTAAAAGTTTTTTTTGTTCGGATATCTGAGTCAAAACTGGGTCTTCTTTCAAAAAATCAAATACAGTAATTGAAATGCCGTCTTCATTAAATTGTTTTACAACAGGTTTTATAAATCCAAGCATTATAACTTTTTTATATTTCTTGAAATCAATAGTATCAAAAATATCAGCATCACTTTTAGAATTATGCGAATAATTAAGCAAAGCATTGAAATAAGCATTTAAGACAATACGATGAGAAAAGTTTTTCAAATCTATGTTTGAATAACTGTTTTTTTCAGGATCAATTCTATGCCCCAAATTCGCACAAACCCCGATATTACCGTTTTTTAAAAGAACTGCCGTATATCTTTGTCCTGTACTTATTTTTTCAATTTCATTTGTATCGAATTTATATTTCGACAATAAAAATTCTAAGGGTTCTTTATTATTCTTATAATTTTTCATCAATTTCTCCGTTTGGTAACATGTTGTCAGGATGATAAATTCCATTTTCTTCTTTATGAAAACGAACGCAATCCTGCCAATTTCCTTTACAATAAAGTTCTATCCATTTTTTGTCAAGTTTACCTTTTTCATAAAAGAATTTCATGGGGCAAACCTGATACCATTTACAATCTTGTGATAATATTTTCAACTTCTTGTAATCATTTACTATATTACTTTTAAATGATTCGTTATAAATAAGAGAAGCAGGATGTGATAAGGGAAATATTTTTATATTGTTAGCTAAAAAAAGTTTGCCGAAAGCTTCGGATTTAGATTGAGGCATAATGATTTCATATTTTTTCGAAATATATTGTGTGGCATAATAACCTAAAGGAATTATTACCTTTGGGTTTATCAATTCTATCTCTTTATCTAAATATTGACTGCAAGCTTGAATTTCATCTTGTTTTGGTTTTCTGTTTTTTGGAAGCATACATTTAACTAAATTAGTCATGTAAATTTCTCGTCTTGAGATACCTGCATCTTTAAATAATTCATCAAGTACTTTCCCGGAAGGACCAATAAACATTTTTCCCTCCTTGTCTTCATTTTCTCCAGGAGCTTGAGCAATAAACATAAGTTTGGCATTAAGATTTCCCTCACCTGTAAGAACATTTATTCGTGTTTTATATAGTTTGCATTTTTTACATTTTTGTATTTCTTTATTCAAATTACTAATTCTCATTTTTTTTCTACTTGTATTTTGCAATGATAGCCATCGGATGACTTTCTAATTAATTGATATACAGTTTTATTATTTTGACGATTTTTGAATATAAGTCCCGAGTACTCGGGATGGCTTTTTAAATTGGACTCATAAATCTAAAATCCCAAATCTAAAATCCAAAATACTTTTCCATTCTATCAAAAGCTTTATTTATCATTTCTTCCGGAACACAGAAGGAAAGCCGGATATGATTTTCACCTGTTGGTCCAAACTCAATGCCGGGCGTTGTAGAAACTCTGGCTTCTTTCAATAAATTTTTACTGAAAACAAATGAATCATTTCCTCTTTCTCCCAGAATTTTCGGGAACATTAAATAAGAACCACCTGGCTTACTATATTGAAAAACAGAATCTAAATTATCCAGACGTTCACACATAAGATTTCTTGTTTTTAAATAGTGCATTCTGAATTCCTCAACACATTCCTGGCTTCCTTTTAAAGCGGCAATTGCTGCATATTGTGAAGCTACGGGAGCACAAATAGAAAATGGAATATGAACTTTTTTAACCTGAGTAAGAATTTCTTCATCAGCATGAAGATAACCGATGCGCCACCCTGTCATTGCATAAGTTTTGGTAAAAGTATAATTTGTAATTACATTTTTTCTCAATTCAGGAATTGAAGCTATGCTAAAATGTTTATTATCATCAAATGTAAAATACTCATACGCTTCATCAGTAATAATAGTAAGATTATTTTCAAGAGCAATTTCTGCCAATTTACGAAGATATTCTTCTGAAAAAACCGTACCTGTTGGATTATTCGGACTACAAAACATTATTGCTTTTGTTTTAGATGTAATTGCTTTTTGAATAGCTTTCGTATCCAAAGCAAAATTGTTTTCTTCAATTAATGGAACTAAAACAGGTATTCCTGAAGCAAGCCGAACTTGTGTAATATGAGTTGAATAAGTTGGTGTAGGAAGAATTACTTCATCACCCGGATCAATTGTTGCCATAACAGAAGCAGCTAATCCTTCAATTGCTCCCACAGTTACAATTATTTGTGAAGTATTTGCCTCAATATTATTATCCCTTTTGAGCTTTTTTACAATTTCTTTTCTTAATTCAGGTAATCCTTCACTTTGGGAATACCCACCGGTTAACCCATTTTTTATTGCAGAAATAACTGCGTCATTAATATGTTTAGGCGTTCCAGTTGTTGGTTTTGCCCATGATAAAAATGCAACATCATCATATTGTTTTGATAATCTTGTCATTTCGTGAATTGCAGATTTTTTTAATTGATTTACTCTGTTAGAAATATTCATAATTTTAATTTTATTTTTGCTTTTATTACTACAAAACTGCCTTTTCCATAGCCAGTTATTAC
>JADFUO010000148.1 GCA_015222115.1 Bacteroidota bacterium
CCTATGATTAGGAGGGGTTAGGGGTGGTAGAAATTACCAGGAAAAATCTAATAATAAAAAACCAGCTATTAATGAAGATTTATTAACCACCCCCAGCCCCTCCTTAAAAAAAGGAGGGAAGTTATTGTGGATAATTACGGATTAATGCAAAGGAAATAATTAGAAATTAGAAATTAAAAATTAATGAAGGGATTAGTATTAGAGAATATAAGGATTTCATTAGAATCAATAAAAAGTCATTTATTGCGTACCATACTTACTGTAATGATCATTGCCTTCGGTATTATGGCACTTGTAGGTATTCTTACGGCAATAGATTCCATTAAGTATTTTCTTAATGAAAATTTTGCTATGATGGGGTCAAATACTTTCACCATTCGTAACCGGCAATTAGTAGTTCAGATAGGTCGTGGTCATAACCGCCCAAAACAATATGCTCCTATTACTTATGATGAAGCTATGACTTTTAAAGAAGAATTTGAATTTCCGGCTTATACTTCGATTTATATTTGGGGAACAGGTATTGCAACATTAAAGCATGAATCAGAAAAAACAAATCCTAACTCTTCTGTTATCGGAACTGATGAAAACTATTTAATTACAGCCGGATTGGAAATTGCCAAAGGAAGAAATTTTAATAGTAATGAGGTTTATTACGGTTCGAATGTTGCAATTATTGGAAATGAGCTGGTAAATATTTTGTTTAAAAATAAAGAAAACCCGATTGGAAAGATTATTTCTGTAGGTCCCGGTAAATACAGGGTTATTGGGGTTTTAAAAGAAAAAGGTTCAAGTGTTGGATATAACGTTGACAGAACTTGTTTACTCTCGTTAACTAATGTAAGGCAATATTTTTCCCGCCCGAATATGAATTATAGAATAAATGTAATGACCAAAAATCCTCAGGACCTTGAACCTGCTATTGGTGAAGCTACCGGTCTTTTCAGGATTATAAGGCAGGACCAATTGGGCAAAGATGATACATTTGGAATAACAAAAAGTGACACTATTGCCGAGATGCTCATTGACCTGATTAAATATGTTACTCTTGCTGCCACAATAATCGGATTGATAACATTGATTGGTGCTGCCATCGGACTGATGAACATTATGCTGGTTTCGGTTACGGAACGTACACGCGAAATAGGTATCAGAAAAGCTATTGGTGCAACAAGCAGAACTATTAGAAACCAATTTTTAGCTGAGGCAATTGTTATTGCTCAAATGGGTGGTGCACTTGGAATTATTTTAGGTATAGTAATCGGGAATATACTTTCGCTTATCATCGGAAGTGCTTTCATCATTCCATGGACATGGATCGCATTAGGTGTGGTACTATGTCTGATTGTTGCTCTAATCTCAGGAATTATACCTGCTACAAAAGCTTCCAGGCTTGACCCGATTGAATCGTTGAGGTATGAATAAAAAAAGCCCGTATAACCGGACTTTTTTGAAATTACTCCTGTTTTCCGCACACATAAATAAAATTGAATATTTCAAGCCAAAAGAACAATTAAAAAAATTATTTCAATCAGTTAAAATATTCAACAGCAATAAGCTTATCATACAATGTTCCGGGTTCACGGTAATACACGTAAATAGTATATTCATTGTTTGTTTCAAAATGATTGCCTTCAATTAAAGTTATATCCCCTTTTGTTTGCCCGTTTTCAAGAAATACATATATATAATTATAATATCCTTGTTTTAAATAAATTGAAGTTTCGTAACCGTGTTTTTTAAAATTATATTTAAGTTTTCCTTCTTCAGTGAATTTCCAGTCGGTTAAAGCTCCCAATACATATATATTTCCGTCAATAAGCGGAGCAGGATAAGGGAGGGAAAAATGAACCCTGGCATAATCGCCTTCTATATCGGGATTGGTGCCTTCTTCCGATTGAATAAGCTTTTTCCCGTTAATATCTTTTATGGAAACATATACTTTGTATGGTCGTCTTTTATCATTCCATAAATAAATTTGGTAACCATTTTCATTATATAAAATATTTTTAATTCTTTCAGATTGATATCTGAAATCTTTAATGTCAAGTTCCCTGAATTCATTTCCTCCGTTAAATACATTTTCCTGATCGTAATCATAAATTATTTCATCACCCCTTATCATAGAGGGATTCAGGTTTTCAACAGAATTGTCCGTACGACTGTTTTGAAAAATTTTAACTTTTAGGTTACCATAAGGGTTTGAAATATTATAAGCTTGCTTAAAAATGCTGAAATCAATTTCCTGCTTGTAATCCCTGTCGCTGATGCTTGTTGGAACTTTAATTTTTGCATTAACCGATACCTTTGGCTCAACAACCATAAATCGCCATGTAAAAACTATATTTTTTTCAGAATCGTCTTCTGTAAAGACTTTTAAAATATAATTCCCTGATTTTGTAATCTGTAAATAATCTGTCGGGAATATCAAATCGTAATGAGTGTATGGTCGGGTTGTATTAAATGAGGATTGATAATTATCAATATAATCCTGCTGAAATCCGTTGATATAATCTGATTTTCGTATGTCGGAAGTTTGCCAGTCGGCATCGCAATGAGTGATTGTGTAATTATAATTTTTTACATCAGCATCAAGGTCGTCAAACGACAGCCGTAATTTTTCATCAGAATTCAGCCTGATGACAGGGTCCGACATTTCCCATCCGTCTCTATAAAGTAAAACTGTTTTAATATTGTCTTTATAAATGTAGTTGTCGTTACGGATAAAATCTTTTTTAAAATATTCAATATCTGATTGAGCGTTATTATCATGTTCATTTGTATCAGTTAATTGAGAGTCTGAGATCATGATTACATTTTGACCTGACGTTGAAATTATAGCAAGAACAAAAAAAGAAAACAGAAATATAAATTTATGTGAACTATTAAGAAATAATGCTTTCATTTGTGTTTTATTGATTTTCCGCAAATTTATACAATTATTACTTTTGTTTATTAATATTCTAAGTATTTTTATCAGCGTTCATCTGCATAAAACTTGTTCTTACGAAGCGAAGCAAGTCCGTATGGATGAATCTACGTCATTTAATTCCTTTAAAACTGTTTTATTTATTTTGACGCTGATTCTCGCAGATTAATTATGATTAAAAGGGTGATAATAATGAAATAAATTAGTATTAAAAAATCAGTTACATCAGCGTTTATCTGCGTCTAAACAAAAAAAATAAGTTACCTATTTATGGTATTTATTTGTTTTCTGTAATAAAATATTCATTTATTCGTCTTAATAAAAAAGCATTTTACATGACCGTTGAAGAATTTAAATTAGAAGTGCTTCCTGTTAAAAACAAACTGTTTCGTTTTGCCAAACGATTGCTTAACAGCACTGAAGATGCTGAAGATACGGTTCAGGAAGTATTTATAAGATTATGGTCAAAAAAAGAAAAGCTAACAGAATATCGCAGTATAGAAGCATTTGCAATGGTAATTACAAAAAACTTATGTCTCGATAAATTAAAATCAACAAAACACAAAACATCCGAATTAACTGTTGTTAACGAAACCATAAATGAATCAACACCTTATGATTATACGGAAATAACAGATACATTGAATAAAGTGCATAAAATTATTGATGAATTACCCGAACAACAAAGAATGATAATACAGCTTCGCGATATTGAAGGATGTGATTTTGATGAGATTGCAGAAATATTAAGTTTAAGTTTAAATACAATCAGAGTGAATTTATCAAGAGCGAGGAAAAAAGTCAGAGATGTTTTAATTAAAGCCCAAAATTATGAATTCTCAACAAATTGAAAAATTACTGGAAAAATATTTTTACGGTGATACTTCTCTTGAAGAAGAAAAGCATTTAAGGGATTTCTTTGCAAAAGATATTATTCCCAAACATCTTTTATCATTAAAACCACAGTTTGAATATTTTTCTAAAGAAAAAAAGAAAAACTTTTTAGATGACTTTTTTGATGAAAAGATTCTTGAAACCATAGAAAAAGAAAAAATTATTTCAATCAAAAGGAAGCGGAGAAATTATATTTATATCATTTCAGGTGTTGCTGCCAGTATTTTAGTAATAGTCAGTTTGTTTATTCAATTTAACTCAGTTACAAATAAATTTCAAAATACTTTTAATGATCCCCAGCTTGCTTATGCTGAAACCCAAAAGGC
>JADFUO010000149.1 GCA_015222115.1 Bacteroidota bacterium
ATCTTTATTAAATGAGGAAATAAAATTTGTGAATTTTGTTATATTATTTATTAAATCATAAATTTTTATTTGAGGTCTTAACAACAGACTTGAAATTTTAACTTTTTGATTAATCTCTTTTGTATTCTTTTTGATAAGAATATTATTAATATCGTCCGGATTTACATTTTCCGTTTTAATGAATTTAATAATCTTATTAATTTCTGATAGTTTTTGATCAACTTTTTTCATTCTCTCTTTAGATGCTAAACCTATTTCAAATCCTTTATGAGTTAATCGTAAATCAGCATTATCCTGTCGAAGTAAAATTCTGTATTCAGCTCTTGAAGTAAACATTCTGTATGGTTCATCAACTCCTTTGGTTATGAGGTCATCAATTAGCACACCTATATATGCTTCTGATCGCTTTAATATAAAATCCGACAAAGAATTCAGTTTTCTATGAGCATTAATTCCGGCTATTAAACCTTGTGCTCCAGCTTCTTCATATCCTGTTGTTCCATTAATCTGTCCGGCAAAATACAAATTTTTTATAAGTTTTGTTTCAAGTGTATTTTTTAATTGAACAGGTGGAAAATAGTCATATTCTATTGCATATCCGGGTCTGAATATTTTAGCATTTTCAAATCCGGTGATTTTTTGTAAGGCTTTGTATTGAATAATATCAGATAATGAAGAAGCAAATCCGTTCAAATAATATTCAACTGTGTTCCAGCCTTCAGGTTCAACAAATAACTGGTGTTTATCTTTATCAGAAAATCTTTCAATTTTATCTTCAATTGAAGGACAATATCTAGGACCAATTCCGCCGATTCTGCCTGCAAACATGGGAGAGTCTTCAAATCCTGTTCTTAATATATCATGAACTTTCAGATTTGTAAATGTCAAATAACAACTTTTTTGTTTTACTAATTTAGGAGTTTCCGTAAATGAGAATTTTTGTGGGTTCTCATCACCTTTCTGTTCTTCCAGTTTTGTGAAATCAATTGTTCTGCCATCAACTCTTACAGGAGTTCCGGTTTTCATTCTGTCAAAAATAAAACCTGATTTTACTAATCCCCTGGTAAGACCTTTTGATGCTTCTTCACCAATTCGTCCGCCGCTAAAATGTTTTTTTCCGATATGTATTATTCCATTTAAAAATGTTCCATTTGTAAGTATTACAGATTTAGAATAAATTTTAATTCCAATTTCTGTTTTAATACCTTTAACTGCATCTTTTTCAATAATCAATGAAACAACATTATCTTGCCAGAAATCCAGGTTGGGAGTTTTTTCTAACATTGATCTCCATTCCTGAGAAAACATCACTCTGTCGCTTTGAGCACGGGGGCTCCACATTGCCGGTCCTTTAGATTTATTCAACATTCTGAACTGAATCATTGTTCTGTCAGTTACAATTCCCGAATAACCTCCTAATGCATCAATCTCACGAATAATTTGTCCTTTTGCTATACCTCCCATTGCAGGATTACATGACATTTGAGCCATATTTGTCATATTCATTGTAACTAACAATACTGACGAACCTAAGTTTGCTGCGGCTGCAGCAGCTTCACATCCGGCATGTCCGGCTCCAACAACTATTATATCATATTCTCTGAACATCATTAATGTTTCACGTGAAACGTATTTGGGAAAGCAAAGATAGATAATAATCCTCTTTTTGAGTCATTATTTCTTTCTGATTTTCTGTATTATCATTATAACCAATAAGGTGTAATATACCATGTATTATAATCCTATGTAGCTCATTGTTAACTGTTTGCTTGTATTTTGTTGCATTATCTACAATCCTCTTATAGCTGATATATATATCGCCGGATATAACTTTTTCTTGTTCCGAATAATCAAAAGTAATAACATCTGTCAAGGTATTTTTATTCAGATATTTTTTATTAATCTCTAATAAATAATTGTCATTACAGAAAATAATATTAATATTTTCATGTTTTTTCCCTTCATTACTAATTGAGTTTACTAACCATTTTTTCAGAATTGCTTTGTTTTTTAATATAAAGTCAATGTTTTCGGAAAAGAATAGAATTTCAGACATATCTATCTGTTAATAAGCGTGTTAATAATTAATTGGATTAATTTATTTTGTGTAATATATAATCCAGATAGACTGGAATATTAAAGTTAAATAAAATTATTTGTAACTAATCAGTTTATTAATCAATTCCTATTCTCTCCCGATAGCTATCGGGATTGAAGATAGATTTTAAAAATGGTATCCATACGGACTCCTTTCAGTCATACGAAGCGAAGCGAGTCCGTATGGATGGATTTCCAATTCAATAATAATATTTTTAGTGTTTACATGCAAAAAACTTGAAATCCCGAAATGATCAAAATTTAATAAATTTTGTTAACATTTCGAGGATCCTCGAAAAATAACGAAAATCAAAGATTTTCTATTTTTCGGGACCTGAACCCTGCAACCTGTAACATGCAACTCATTTTACCTTTTGCTTTTTTGAATTGTAATAATGGCTAAGGGATTTCTTTCTTTCTTGTGTTTTTTCTTTTTCTATACCTGATGTAAAAAATACTAATTCTATTTCGTTTTTACTTTTATTAAAATTAACGGTATCTACAAGAGAATTAATTAAAAATTTTCTTTTCCCTTTCTCAGTATTTAAATCATTTTTTTCACCATTTATTAAAATAATGTTTTTATCAAAAATAATATTGCCACAATTTATTGTAAATGATAATGATTTTGATTTCTTTGAAAAAAATATCTTAATATAACTATTTTCTGTGTTTTCTTTTGAAAAAATATCTGGTGTATTAATAACTTCGGTTAAGGCAATAATTATATTTGCATAATATGAATTGCTAATATTATAAAAATCACATATTTCTTCAACAAATTCTTCAATTTGATTAATAATATTTTGTTTAAAATTAATTATTTTTTCTTTCTTGACTTTCATTTTTTAAACCCTGAAATTGATATAAATATTTGTTTAATTTTTGTTTGTAAAAATGTCTTAAATTTGGAGGAACTGTTTTTAATAATTCAGCTTCTATTGACTTAATTCTTTTATACTCAAAAAATTTATTTGGGTTACTATATTCTTTATTTTTTGCTTCTGTAGATTCCCTTTTTTCTTCTTTTTCACGCTTTAATTCAGCCTTTTCAGATTTTAGCAGCCTTGTTAATATTTCTTGCTGGCGTAATAAAGTTTGTTCTGAAATAATTTTATTGACTAAATCTTCTTCGGTTTTTTCCATATTTTTTATTGCTACATTTATTCCGACATCTTTTACTCCC
>JADFUO010000026.1 GCA_015222115.1 Bacteroidota bacterium
ATATTGCAGTATTGGCATCTGTGGGATGTGTTAATCCTGTAGTGTTCAGACAAGCACATGTAGGAATTATTTCAACAGGTGATGAAATAGTGGAACCAAAATATAAACCTGGCTTATCACAAATCAGAAACAGTAATGCTTACCAGTTGATTGCACAGGTAAAGAAAATGGGAGCAATCCCCAAATATTTCGGAATAACAAGGGATGATGAACAAGCAAGTTATAAAATTATTGAAAAAGCATTGAACGGGAGTGATGTATTGCTTTTAACAGGTGGTGTTTCAATGGGCGATTTTGATTTTATTCCCGAAATATTCGACAAATTAAAAGTGAGGCAGTTATTTCAAAAACTGGCAGTTAAGCCCGGCAAACCAACAATATTTGGTATTAGTGATAAGAAATTTGTTTTTGGGTTGCCCGGTAATCCTGTATCATCTTTTAATATTTTTGAGTTACTAACTAAGCCGTTTATTTATAAAATGATGGGTTATGATTATAAACCTCTGAACATAAAAATGCCATTGGGTAAAACTTATAAAAGAAAAAAATCAGACAGAAAATCATTTATTCCTGTTAAGATAAAAAATGGCTTGGTATTTCCTTTGGAATATCATGGCTCGGCTCATATAAATGCACTTTCTGATGCTGATGGCTTAATTGCTGTTCCAATTGGTAAAACGATTTTAAATAAAGGAGATTTAATTGATGTTAGACAGATTTAATCGTAAAATAAACTATCTGCGAATATCCGTCACTGACCGTTGTAATCTCAGATGCAAATACTGTATGCCTGAGAGCGGAATAGAATTATTGAAACACGAAGATATTTTAAGGTTCGATGAAATAGTAAATGTTGTTAAAGTAGCTGTAGATTCAGGAATTGATAAGGTAAGAATTACCGGCGGTGAACCTTTGGTAAGAAAAGATATTGTTAAACTTGTTTCTATGATATGGGAAATTGATGGGATTAAAGACCTTTCAATGACCACTAATGGTATTTTTCTGGATCAATTTGCCGAAGATTTAAAAAAAGCAGGCTTGCAACGAGTAAATGTCAGCCTTGATACTATTGATCCGGAAACATATAAATTGTTAACACGCGGAGGGAATGTTAAAAGGGTTTTTAAAGGTATTGAAGCGGCAAAAAATGCCGGACTGAAACCCATTAAAGTTAATTGTGTAGTCTGGAATTCATCGCAGGAGGAGGATGCTAAAGCAGTTGCAAAATATTGTAAAGAAAATGACTTACAGATTCGTTATATTCATCAAATGAATTTATCAACAGGTGAATTTTCTATTGTTGAAGGAGGTGATGGAGGCAATTGCATCAAATGTAACCGCTTACGTTTAACTGCAAATGGAAAGTTAAAACCTTGCCTTTTTAATGATCTTGAATTTGATGTTAGAAAATTGGGAGCAGAAAAAGCATTAAAATTAGCTGTTGAAAATAAACCGAAATCAGGTACTTTTAATCAAACTAATAAATTTTTTAATATTGGAGGATGAAAAAATTAACACATACAGATGACTCAGGCAAAGCAAAAATGGTTGATGTCAGTTTTAAAAAAAACCAACTGCGTACAGCCAGAGCCGAGGGCTTTATTACATTAAGCAGTAAAACAATAAAACTGATTAAAGAGAATAACATCAAAAAAGGTGATGTCCTGACCATTGCTGAGATTGCCGGCATTCAGGGAGGGAAAAAAAACAGTGAACTTATTCCGTTGTGCCATCCATTGCAAATATCAAAGATTGATGTAAAAGCAGAACTTACCGGAAATGGTGTTAAAATTACAAGCGAAGCAAAATGTATCGGGCAAACCGGTATTGAAATGGAAGCACTTACGTCTGTAAGCATAGCATTATTAACAATTTATGATATGTGTAAAGCCGTTGATAAAGGAATGACGATTGGAGAAATTAAATTAATAAAAAAGACCAAAACCGATTTATACTAAATCTTAACAAATATTATTATTGAATCAGGAATTGATTAATAAACTGATTAGTTAATAGAAATTAATAGAAATTTGAAATTAATAGAAATTAAAAAGTACGATGTAATAGTTGTTGGAGGAGGTGCTGCAGGACTTATGGCTGCCGGAACCGCTGCTGAATCAGGTGCTAAAGTATTATTGTTGGAAAAAATGAAACGTCCGGGAAGAAAATTGCGAATTACAGGCAAAGGACGTTGTAACCTGACAAATATTGCTGAAGTATCAGAATTTATAAGTCATATCGGGCCGGATGGACGTTTTCTAAGGCAGGCATTTTCTCGTTTTTTTTCAGAGGATTTAATAGGATTTTTTAATACGATTGGAATAAAAACCGTAATTGAAAGGGGAGGAAGAGTGTTTCCTGCAAGCGAAAAAGCACAGGACATAGTGGATTGCCTGGTAAACTGGGTTGAGAAATCAGGAGTGATAATTAAATGTAGTTCAAGTGTAAAAAATTTAAAGATTGAACACAACAGTATAAAAGGTGTTGAATTATCAAACGGAAAAATATTTAATACAGGTTCTGTGATTATTGCTACAGGTGGAGCTTCTTACCCGGCAACAGGCTCAACAGGTGATGGGTATCGTTTGGCAAAAACAGCCGGCCATACAATTATTCCAATTCGCCCTGCTTTAGTTCCTTTGGAAACTTCAGGCAATATTGCAGATAAGTTGGAAGGACTAAACCTGAAAAATATATCGGTAAGTGTTTGGAAAGACAGAAAAAAAATAGCTGAAAGATTCGGTGAGATGGTTTTTATGCAGTATGGAATTTCAGGACCGGTGATTTTATCATTGAGCAGGCAGCTTGGTAAAATTTTTGAAAACGGTCAAAGACTTATATTTTCGATTGATCTTAAGCCGGCTTTAGACTATAAAAAATTAGATAAACGCCTTATTCGTGATATTAATGATTTTGGAAATCTGAAATTTCGGGAAATACTTAGAAAATGGCTTCCGCAGAAAATGATTCCCGTTTTTATTGATTTATTGAAAATTCCTTCTGGAAAATTCTGCCATCAGTTAAACTCAAAAGAAAGAAAAAAAATACTTTTGCTTTTGAAAGAATTTAAATTAGAAGTAACGGGATTAAGAGGTTTTGATGAAGCTATTATTACGGCAGGTGGAGTAAATTTGAAGGAAATTGACCCGAAAACCATGAAATCAAAATTAGTAAAAAATCTTTATTTCGCAGGCGAAGTTTTAGATCTGGATGCAGATACAGGTGGCTATAATTTGCAGATTGCATTTTCAACCGGATGGTTGGCAGGCAAATTAGTAAGTTGTTAAAATTATAATTATTGGTATATTATCAATATATGTAACCGTTCACAGATAAATAAATTATTGATTTTATCCCGAGTACTCGGGAATGATTTTAGATTTTAGATTAAAATGGATAAAAATAAAATAAAGATACTCTCAGTAAATATTTCCGAAAAAAAAGGTGTAATCAAACATCCTGTTAAAGAGATTGTATTAAATTCAAAAGGCATTGTTGGAGATGCCCATGCAGGATACTGGCACAGGCAGGTTAGTTTACTCGGGATTGAAAGTATTGAGAAATTTGAGAAGCTGGCAAACCGTAAAATTAATTATGGTGAGTTTGCCGAAAATATCACAACTAAGGGAATAGAATTATATAAAACAAAACCTTTTGACCGGTTTAAAATCGGAGAGCTTGAGCTGGAGGTTACACAAATCGGTAAAAAATGCCATGGTGACTCCTGTACAATTTTCAGGGAAATTGGAAATTGTGTGATGCCAAAAGAAGGAATTTTTTGCAGAGTTATTAAACCTGGTAAAATTGTTCCCGGAAATATAATGTTTTATTATCCGAAAGTTTTTAATATTCTTGTTATCACTTTGAGCGACAGGGCAAGCAAAGGTGAGTATAAAGAT
>JADFUO010000150.1 GCA_015222115.1 Bacteroidota bacterium
CAGGAATATGGTTATACCGTTAATTGTAATAATTTTTATTTCACACGATTGATTTTGGTTTAAAGTAAATTTTAAGAATAATTCGTCAGATGCCGGGTTTGGAAATATTGTAAAATTTTCAAAAATATCATTTTCAATAATACCAACATTATTAATTTCGTAGTATGCTTCCCATCCGGGAGCAGTAACAGTTGTATTTGTTGTGAAAGTTAAAAACATTGAGCCGTTGTATGCAGTTATTGGGTCGGGAATTTCAGTTCCTGACAATTCGGCAATTAATGCTGTTCCATCAAAAATTTTAACCAGATCAAATTCTTCTTCAATATTAAATTCTGTAAAATAAATTGTAATCTCCGAAGCATCGGGAGGTTTAATATTCCACATACATGTAGTCAGGTTATGATAGTTGCGTGGACCACTTCCGTCACTAAAAGTATCACTGATTGCCGTAAGTGTAGTAAGTCCGCTGCAATAAACCGGAATTTCAGAACTGTAGCTTACCAACCACCCTGCTGATGTTACATCATCATCTGAAATAAAAGTTATTAACATCTTGTCACCTGAAGAAGTAAGAGATCCTGGTAAAGTTGAACCTGAAAATACACCGAGCACAGTATCCGAGGTTGTTTCACCATCATAAACTGTAACAAAATCATTAGTATTGGTTTCAAATTTTATAAAATTCAGAGTTATATTTTCAACAGAATCTAAAGGAGCAATCAACCAACTGCAATCAGTATTGTTGAGATAATTGTCAATTGGTCCGCTTCCATCATCAATCGTACCTTCAATTGAAGATAATGTTGAATCGCCTGTGCAATAATATGGGTATTGAAAATTGATGGTGTCAGGATAGCAATTAATTATAAGTTCCTGTGCAAGATTAAAGTTTGAGCCGCCCGGACTTAAATTATCAGTATAAAAATATCCGTCGTAAGAGCCGCCCCATCCCCAGTTAAAATGATAATAATTAGCGTCCTGATAGCCGTCGCAAACAAATGCATGCCCGCTGATATTCGGCACAGACCATCCTGCATAATACATTGGAATTTTTTTATCAAGATGTGAAATCAGCAAACTATCCCAGTCCATTGAAGTGCTATCTCTGTATACATATTGTGTTTCGGGTGAGTAATTAAAATAGGTTCGTAATGAATAGGCTGCTTTATGATTATACATTCCTGAGCCATTTGGTCCGTAAACAAGGTCCACAGAAACCCCGAGATGATAAAGAAGCCCGGCAACTGCAAGATTGCTGTTGCATAATGAAGTTGCCATGCTGTTCCATTGGTAGGTAGTATTTCCAAAATCAGCTGACAGTGTGCCGTAAGGCGGACATTGGTATGAATATGAGCCGGTTCCCTGTATAGGAAACCTGAAATAATTTACTACCTGTCCCATAGCAGTTGGAACACAGCCTGCATAACAATGTCCGCCGGGTCCCAAAGGGTCGGCAGGACACATTTCATTATAATAAATTCCCTGATTCCATGTCGTGGTGAGCAACGGCTCAACTTCTTTTTCATTCCTGAAAATCTTTAATTGGTCAATATTATTTGTAAGTAGATGTTTCCATGCTGCTTGAACTTTTTTATTCGCTTCAAAATCATTTTCAATCATATATTTAATCTGATGTTTGAAAATGTTTAGCAGGTCTTGTAATTGCGGCGGTTGGAATTCTTTTGGTGAATATCCTGTAAAAGAATATCCCAAAACAGGAATTACACCATCATAAGCAGTAACAATAACAAAACCTGTGTTGTTAATCCCGAAAAAATAGTAAACGCTGGTTTCCCTTATTTTTTCAATTTTAATATCAGTTATAAGAATATTTTTATAATTGATATTTTGATATTGGTTAATTCTTTCATAATAAAAGTTTAGGGCTACTCTTTTAGCATCATCCAATTCAATTTTTCCGGCAAAATTTGAAGTAATAATGCCTGAGAAAATTAATATTAAAAAAATGATTTTTGTTTTCATCTTAAAAAATTTTATGAATTATGTTGATAAAATATTACTTTGTAAAAGTTTGTTAAAATAAAATTTTAATAATACCTAAGCTGTTATAAGTTATTAGTTATTAGTTAAAATGTCACATATCACGTATAACA
>JADFUO010000151.1 GCA_015222115.1 Bacteroidota bacterium
AAATTCATTTTCTTCAATAAAAGTATAATTGAGAAAATCATTGTTGTTGCTCCGATAACTGCTGTTCCGATTAACACCGGCTTTGCAGTTGCTTTAAAAGTATTTCCAGCAGAATCGTTAGCTTCAAGATTATGTTTGCCTTTTTTAAAATTGGGTTCAAAGCCAAAATCTTTTTTAATTTCTTCTTTAATATTCGGAATTTTTTCAATTTGAGAAAGTTCAAATACTGATTGTGCATTATCGGTTACAGGTCCGTAGCTGTCAACAGCAATTGTAACGGGTCCCATTCCGAGAAACCCGAATGCAACCAATCCAAAAGCGAAAATTGATGGGTAGGTCATAAATTCGTTTAATCCCAACGTACTTATAAAATAAGCTCCAAACATTAATGCAGCAATAACAAATCCTTTCCAGAAAGCGCCGAAATTCCCTGCCACAAGCCCCGAAAGAATAGTTAATGAAGCACCTCCCTCACGCGAAGCAGTTACAATTTCTTTTACATGCCGTGAATTTGAGCTTGTGAATGCTTTTGTAAATTCAGGAATAAGTGCAGCAGCCAAAGTTCCGAAACTGATTATCGTTGCCAGTTTCCACCATAAATCTGTAACTATTCCCTGTGATATGGTTAATTTCCCTATTAATAAATAACTTATAATGTATGTAACAATAATTGATGTGATAGAAGTTATCCAAACAAGATTTGTCAGCGGGGCTTCAAAATTAAATTCATCGGCATTTCCAAATTTGGCTTTTGAAATATAAAGATTAATATAGTATGAAAACAAAGAAGTGAATATCATTAAAATACGCATGACAAATATCCATACTATCAAAACGCTTTGAAAATTTAAAGCAGAAGCTTCAGTTGGAAAAATATTTAAAAAATTAAAATCAATAGAAAGAACAATAAATGCAATTAAAGCAACTCCTGTTACGCCGTAAGTTTCAAAACCGTCGGCAGTTGGTCCTATACTGTCGCCTGCATTATCGCCGACACAGTCGGCAATTACACCGGGGTTTCGAGGATCGTCTTCAGGAAGGTTAAAAATAATTTTCATCAGATCGGCACCAATATCTGCTATTTTTGTAAAAATTCCACCGGCAATTCTCAGGGCACTTGCTGCGAGAGATTCACCGATGGCAAACCCAATAAAACACGCTCCGGCACTTTCACCCGGTACATATAAAAGGATGATTATCATCATAAGCAACTCAACACAAACCAAAAGTAATCCCACGCTCATACCCGATTGCATTGGAATTGACATTACATTAAACGGTTTTTGTTTTAAGGCTGCAAAAGACGTACGGCTATTTGCCAAAGTATTAATCCTTATCCCAAACCATGCAACGCCATATGAACCTAATATTCCTATTACCGTCCATAATAATATTAATAATACTTTTGGTAATTTAAGATGTGCTAATCCAAGAAAATAATATGAAATGGCAACTGCAATAATTAAAAAAAGTATTATTAAAAACTTACCCTGCTGTAATAAATATACTTTACAAGTTTCATAAATAGTGTTTGAAACATTTAACATTGATTTATGAACAGGGATTTTTTTAATACTTATGTATTGCCATAATCCGAAAAGCATTCCAATAAAAATGATAATAAAACCAATCAATAATAATGTCCAGCCATTCATACCGAATGTTTCAAAATAACTTTGTTTTAAATCAGGAATCGGCAAATTTGCTTCACTTGCAAAAGTGAACACAGGCAGTAATAAAATCGCTAGAATTGTTAAAATTTTTTTCATATATCTAAAT
>JADFUO010000003.1 GCA_015222115.1 Bacteroidota bacterium
AATAAAGTGACTGAGGTAATAGATGGTGATACATTCAAGACTGAAAAAGGAGAGACTGTACGGCTTTTAGGAATTAATACACCAGAAATGGGTGATCCTGGAGCAGATATTGCAAAGGATTTTCTTTTACTTTTGATCCTTAACAAAAGTGTACGGTTGGAAAAAGATATTATTGATAAAGATGATTATAATAGATTATTAAGATACGTTTATGTAAATGGTAATTTTATCAATGCTGAACTTGTAAGAATGGGTTATGCAGAAACACGATTCTATGCACCAGATACATTATACAGAAAACAGCTTGAAGCATTGGAAAAGATTGCTGTAAGAAATAGAAGGGGGTTATGGTCTTTCGCAGTATTTCAGACACCCGATACTTCAGGTATACTTGCCCGCCCAGTGCCGGAAAAAGAAATTACATATGAGATTATTTCATGGCGCGATGCTGCAAAATATTATGGGCAGACAAAAATTGTTGAAGGTAAGATTATATTATCTAATAATACGGGTAAAGTATGTTTTTTAAATTTTCATAAAAATTGGCGGATATATTTTACTGCAGTTATATTCGCAAGCGATTTTAATAGATTTCCATCTAATCCTGAAGATTATTATTTAAACCGTAAGGTAAGGGTAAAAGGTTTGATCAAGGAATACAAAGGCAAACCAGAGATTATTTTAAAAAGCCCATCGCAGATTGAGATAATCGATTAAAAGACGCCTCAGTTCATTTTTTTTGGTCTCACAACCGCGCCTTCGTGAAAAAATAAGATAGGTTGGAATTTCAAAAGGTTATTCTCCGATTATCTGGATTACTATGTTACGTTGTCTGGGTCTATTGTCAAATTCTGCAAGGACTACTTGCTGCCATGTGCCCAGCAAAAGCTTAGTGTCTTCAAAAGGTATGGTAAGAGAGGGACCCTGAAGCGCTGCCCTTAAGTGGCTGAACCCATTAGCATCACTCCATGTATCATCGTGATGATAGTGCCTGTTTGAGGGCACAATTTTTTCGTACAATTCCTGCACATCCTTTATTAAACCTGGCTCAAATTCAAATGTAGTGATTGCAGCAGTAGACCCAATATTAAAAACTGTAACATTGCCGTTTTTCAGTTTTGAAGACGCGATCAGTTGTGCAATCTTGTCTGTTATATTAATAAGATCACCAGCCCCTTTAGTATTCAGCCTGATTCTTTCATTTATAATCTTCATACTATTCTCCTTTTGGATGAAAAAATATTTGAGGGACGTCTTTATAAGGGTGTTTTATAATCTTTACTTCGGTTTTGTAAACTGTGTTCAATATTTTTTCGTTTATAAGAAATTGCGGCGTACCTTTTGAAAAGATACATCCTTCATGCATGAGCACCAGGCGCTGGCAGTATAGACTTGCCAGGTTCAAATCATGATTAACAATGATGATTGACATGCCCTCAGCATTTAATTTTTTTAAAAGCTCCATTATTGCGTATTGATGATGGAGGTCGAGGTGGCTTGTTGGTTCATCAAGAAGGAGTATTTC
>JADFUO010000152.1 GCA_015222115.1 Bacteroidota bacterium
AGTATTGCAGGGCAAAAGAGACAGCAGGCTCAGCCGCAAACACGCTCAGAAACAAAAGACGTATTTTTAAAAGCAACAGCAAATAAAACAAATCCGTTTCAGGGCGAGCAAGTAATTGTTACATATAAAATATATACAAAAGTCCCGATTGCACAGATTTCAATAGATAAGTTGTCATCTTTTCCTGGATTCTGGTCAAAAAATTTATTGGATGATAACGAACGTTTAAAACAATCAACCGAAATTATTAACGGCGAAGAATATATTACTGCTGATATAAGAAAAATTGCTTTGTTTCCTCAAAAAACAGGTAAACTTGAAATTGACCCGATGGAGTTGGAATGTATTGCACAAATCAGAAAACAAAAAACAAGGAGAACAACTTCCGATCCATTTTTTGATAGTTTTTTTGATGATCCTTTTTTTAACCGCTCATATCAAAATGTTGAAAAAAGTCTTAAATCAAATCCATTAACCATTAATGTAAAACCTTTACCACTTAAAAATAAACCTGCAAATTTCAGTGGAGCAGTCGGAAATTTTACATTTAAATCAAGTATTGACCGCACTGAATTAAAAACAAATGAAGCTATAACTTTAAAATACACAATTTCAGGAAAAGGAAATATTGAACTGATAAATAAGCTTAATGTGAGTTTTCCACCTGATTTTGAGGTTTATGATCCGAAAATCACAAACAGAATTAAAACTTCTCCTTTGGGGGTGTCAGGTTCGTGTACTTTTGAATATCTTCTTATTCCGCGTAATCCGGGTGAGTTTAATATTAAACCTGTATATTTTTCTTATTTTGATATAAATACAAAACAATACATTACTAAATCTACACCTGATTATAGTATAAAAGTTGAAAAAGGCTCCGGAACTTTAGCGAATATTTCATATATAGGAGTAAATCAGGAAGATATAAAATATATTGGTAGCGACATCAGGCATATTAAAAGCAATATTCTGAATTTGCAAAAAATTAATGTTTACTTTTTTGGCTCAATAGCTTTTTATCTTTTAATGATAATTCCTGTTGTATTTTTTATTTTATTGATAATTATATGGAAAAATCAAACAAAAAAGAGAAACAACATTTCTTTAATGAAAAATAAAAAAGCCACAAAAGTTGCCCGTAAAAATCTTAGAAAAGCTCATGCCTTTCTGAAATCCGGCAGTAAAGAGGAATTTTATATTGAAATTTCACAGGCACTATGGGGTTATTTGAGCGATAAATTTAATATACCTCGTGCAGAACTTTCAATGGATTCGGTGAACGATGCATTGTTAAAGAAAAAAGTGAACAAAGAAATTATCAGGCAATTTATTGATACACTTAATAATTGTGAGTTTGCACGATTTGCTCCAGGTGATAGTTCATCAACTATGGATGAAATTTACAGGGAAGCACTTGAAATTATCAGTAAGATTGAAAGGGAGTTGAGGTAAATGGTTGCAAGTTGCAGGTTACGAGTTGCGTGAGAAACAAGACAAAAGATAAAATTAGAAATTAAAAAGTATGAAAAAATACATCTTTATAATAATTGCTTTAATATCAGTATCAAACCTGATGGCTATTCCTGATGACTCATTAATATATAGAGCCAATAAGGAATATTCCGAAGGGCTTTATAATGATGCCATAGAAAATTATTTAAAGGTCATTGATAATGGATATGAATCATCAGAATTATATTATAATATAGGTAATTCGTATTTTAAGATAAATGATATGGCATCAGCTATACTTTATTTTGAAAAAGCAAAAAAAATATCCCCGAATGATGAAGATGTCATATTTAATTTGAATGTTGCCAACAGCAAAATTGCCGATAAAATTGAAACCGTTCCCGAATTATTTTATGTTAGATGGTGGAATACATTTTATAACCTTTTTTCAGTTGACACATGGGCGAAAATTACAATATTTATCTTTATCTTGACATTGATTTTTGCTTCAATATTTTTTCTTTCATCAACAAAAAATTTAAAAAAATTTAGTTTTTGGTTTGGTATTATTTTATTGTTGCTGACAATATTCACTTTCGGGCTTTCATCTCAAAAATTTTATTATTCTAAAAAATACAATGAGGCAATAGTTTTTACTCCAACCTTAACCGTAAAAAGTTCACCCAATAAAAACAGCGTTGATTTATTTGTAATTCACGAAGGAGCAAAAGTATTAATTATTGACAAAGTTGATAATTGGTATGAGATACGAATTGCAAATGGCAGTGTAGGATGGCTACCTTATTCTGCTGTTAAAAGAATCTAAGTTATTTATAAATCAAGTCTTATAATTAGGCCACAAAGTGGTATATTGCAAGCAATTACGGGATTATGAATTACGAGTTACGAGA
>JADFUO010000153.1 GCA_015222115.1 Bacteroidota bacterium
CCTTTTGAATGAACATAACCGGCAAGAGCTTTCATTCCTGATGGAAATCTTTCAGGGTCGGCAATGATATTTCCCAGACCATCCCTGCTTACCTGCCAGCAGTCGTCAATTACAATATATTCATAACCGGCATCTTTCATACCGCTACTTACCATAGCATCTGCCATTTCCTTAATCATATTTTCATCCACATTACAACCGAACTTATTCCAGCTATTCCATCCCATTGGAGGCGTTAAAGCTAATTTTTCGTTTTCCTGAGCAAAAATTAATGTGGAAAACATAACCATTAATAGTAAAATTGATTTTTTCATAATTAAAATATTTTTGTTAGTATTCAATTTATTTATAAAATTAAGTTTTAAATTAATGCCATTTGTATCGAAAATCTAAATACAGTTATAAATTACGATTTTAGATTTTAGATTTTAGAATTAAGAATTAATTTACACTCACTTTACTTTGCAACCATTCAACTCCCGATACGCTCATGCTTCTCTATTGGGATCTTCGCTTTGCTTCGACATTTAGCTATTTAACCATCAATTTTCTTCTTAATATCACTTTTTCGAAAAACTGAAATTAATATCAAAAGTATAAAAACAGCTAAAATCAGCGACATCTCCAAAGCATACTTAGTTGGTTCTATCCATATCTCGCGGAAGAAATTCCAGCGACCTAAAATTTCCACTACATTCCAGAAAATTATAACTGTTGGTATGGCATATCTGATTGCATAAGCTAATTTAGTTATTCTTATCAGTTTAATGAACAAATAAATTGACCATAAAAGCGAACCGAAACATACTATATAAGTTGCGGGATGGTAATCACCAAAAATCCTGTTATCATAAACCAATAATAATACTATATAGAAAAACCAGAGAATCATCATAATCTCCAATGCTGTGATTATTGCAAAGGGTCTGTCTTTTTCCGCTTTTTTTCTGTTTATAAATTTCATTTTCAGATTACGTTGCAGCCATCTGAAAAAGATACATTGAGTTTTGTTGTTAAACAAAAAATATAATAATACAATTAATAACAAGCCAACTGAGGAAGGTAAAATCAGATATTCCGGTTTGGTTACAATTTCTCCGTTTTCAATCAGGGGCGGTACAGCGAGATGTCGGGCAAAAAACACAAAAGAAAATTCCACCCAGCCAGTCCAAAGAAACAAACCTGCAAAAAGTCCGTAAAAAGTGCCTGCTGTTTCCGTGCGTTTTTTTAATCCGATAATTAATAAAATCACTCCGATTAATCCCAGTATTGCAGCAGCAGTAAAAACATGTTCTTCGCCAAAAATTTTTTCCATCAGTATCATTGCTGCATGACCAATGGGCATTGTAAATAAAACAATCAAAAAGGCAATAATGCCAACAAAAGGTTTTTTATTTAATTTTTGCATGAAATTATATTTAAAGAAATTTTGGTTGCCAAATTACAAAATAAATTTGATTCATTAAGAAAATGGACTAAAGTCTAATGAATAGGAGTAAAACTTTAATTTCCAAACTTTACAACAAAATCAACATAAGGAATGCCAATAACAATTTCTTCAATTATATCCTTATTGTTGATAAAACCCAGGTCAACACTTATTCTTTCGCCAAAGAACCTAACTCCATAAGAAAAAATGGCCATATATTTTTCATCTTCAGGGCTAATTTAAGGGGTGTAACTGATACCGCTTTTTTCTTGTTTAGATTACATAAACTTTTTTCATCAACCTACAGTAATTATTTACCGGTCATAGAATTTTATTTTCTCCAGTTCTTCCATGTCCCATTTCAGGTCCATTTCTTTAAATAATACTTCTGCTTTTCCAAAAAACTCTTCTGCAGTAATATTATTTAAACTGGTATGTCTGCCTTTTTTCTCGAGTAATCTTTTCCCTACCTCAATATAGGTTCGGGTAAGTTCTGGCCTGGCACCAAGTTGCTCACCAATCTTAATGCTTTTGTTCCACCATTTCAATGCCCTCTTTCGATTTCCGGCAAGCCAGTAATAAATACCCATTAGTTTAAATATTTCCGGTTTTTCACAAGCAACTTTCAGGGAATTCTTTAATGCAGCCTTACCACTTTTTCTGGCTTTCTTTCGTAATTGTGATCGGTTATTGTATTTATTGAAACTGACTGGATCCTCTAACATCGAAAGATCAAATAAGAACTGACTTCTTAAAAAGCTGCTTTTATGGAACGGTGTTATTATTCCTTTATCGGATAATTCAGAACGTATAAGCGAAAGTGTCTGCTCAGCTTCAGTCATATCATTAGATAATAACTGTATATAGGCCTTCATACCTTTTGCATAGATACCAAATGGCACAAGCCCAATCCTGTTCAATAACGAAATACTGTTTTTCACTTCTATCATGGCTTCATGAAACATTCTGTGTTTGATCAATAATTTTGTCTTTGCCATAAATTTTCTTGCTATGGCAAGATCATTATAATATTCTTTCCCAAATTCATGTAGTTTAGTGATCAAAATATTTGCATTGGTAAAGTTTCCCAATTCAATTTCCTGCAGACAATACCAGAACGTGTACCCATGAGTTATTTGCTGATTAGCACCAGTGATTATAGCACGGTCCACAAGAGATTTGTCAAATTCAATTCCCCTGATCCAGTTACCAGACAGAAAATTATTGATCGCTTCAATACACTTATAATGAACAATCTCTGTAACATCCTCCTGATTGATATAATTCTCAGAATATTCCAGTATTTTTTTGCTGATCCTGAATGAGATCCCTCCAAGAGAAAAAGCACCGCTTTGCATTATCAGGACGGAGGTACCATTATCTATCTTCGCAATGTTAAAATGAAAAAAACTGCGAATATGTAATATAACCTCAATGAACATCCTTCGGACATCCATCTGAGATAATGCATATGCTTTTTTTGCAACAAGATTAATGATATCATTTTCCCTCGGTTCAGGTATTCTTTTTACCCTTTTATAAGGGAAGTAGAGGCTTTTGATCAGGATAAGTACATTCCAAACCAATTGGGAATATAACATGATCTTATTTTTCGGCGATTTTTCACCCCATAGTTGAAGCACTTTATCAAAATGTTCAACAGCTTCCGTATACCGCCCTTTGTTGAAGAATGCAATGGCAATGTTTTTCTCAAGGTTTGCAACGGTTTCGGGATCACCGGATTCTTTATGTTTTTTAAGATAAAGTTTCAAAGCCTGCTGATAGTAGTTGATAGCTTCGCTTGAAGCAGCAGCTTTTAATGCTTCTTCACCGGCTTTTACAAGATATTCTTCTGCCTTTTCCAGGTCTTCTCCCTGGCTGAAATGGAAAGCAATCATGCCGTAAAATTCATGCAATCTTTCAGCAAATATCGACTCGATTGCCTTTGCAGTTCTTAAATGAAGTTCTTTTCTCTTTTTTAATAAAATGGTCTCGTAGGTTACCTCCTGAGCAAGTACATGCCTGAAAAGATATTCAATCTCTGATACACGGCTACCTTGTTTAATAAGCTGGATACCTTTCAAATATTCAAGTTTCTTATCAATTTCTTTTGTTGTTTTTGCAACCTCAACCAGAATTTTATAGAAAAAATTCCTGCCAATTACCGATGCAACTTTGAGCAATGATTTGGTTTGTTCATTAAGTTTGTCAATCCTCGACATCAGAACACCCTGAATGGTTTCAGGAATTATTACAGATTCAATTTTTTCAGTTACTTCAAATTTTCCATCTTTTACCTCCACAACACCCTCATCAATAAAAGACCGGATAACTTCCTCAATAAAAAAGGGATTCCCCTCTGCCCTGTTTGTAATAATATCCCTGACATGAACGGGAAGCCCCTTGATTTTTAACAGGTTATTGATCAGGCTTTCGCACTGAGAATCGTTTAATGGTTCAAGGTAAAATTCTGTATGGTAATTTCTGCATCGCTCATTCAAAGTTTTTAATATCCTTTTTCCGGATTCTTCAAAATTCGGACGCATTACATTGATAAATAAAACCGGGTTTTCTTCTGCAAGAAGGTAAAGCGATTCAAGTAGTTCTATGGAAGTGAGGTCGGACCAGTGCAAGTCTTCTATCACCATAACAACAGGTTTTTTTGCGGCGGCTTTAATAAGCAGTTTCCTCAAACTTATCAGGATCAACTTCTCCAGTGCTTCACCTTCAATTCCCTTTATTCGATTTGCATACTTACTCGTAAGGGTTATCCCCATGAGTGTGGCAACAAAAGGCAATATCTCATCAGTTGAATACGGATCCACACTTCTGATAACTTGTTCAAGCTTATTAAACAGTTGTAGTGCTGAATCGGTATCCTTTATTTTAGCCCAGTTCCTTATGATATCAATGATGGGATGATAATTCAGGTTTTTGCCTATGGATAATGACCTTCCTTCCAAATATATTACCCTCTTCATTTCATCTTTCTTTCTCAATTCAGTAATCAACCTGGATTTACCTATTCCGGCGTCACCAATTATACTAACTACCGAACCTTCCCCGTTAATAGCTTGTAATACATGAAGTTCCAGTTTATCCAGTTCTGTTTTTCTGCCGATCATTTCAGAATAGATCATCCGGTTAAAGTCAGACCGGGTTCTCTGGATTTTTACATTGGTTGATAATAGTTCGTAAACCTGCACAGGTTTTTTTCTACCTTTCACCGTTATAGGTTCAAGTATTTGATAATCAAAATCATTCTCGGTATATTTATAGGTTAAAGGGCCTACATAAATCTGCCCGTTTTCTGAAAGGTCTTTCAGCCTGGAAGCAATATTCACAGTATCACCTATAACTGTGTACTCTTTTTTTTCAGAAGAACCAACAGGCCCTGAAACAACAGACCCGGTATTAATTCCGATGTGAACATCGAGAGGAATGCTTAATTTTTTTTCTTTATTACACCGGTTAAGTTGATTTCGGATTTCGACCGCTGTATTCACAGCTTTTTGTGGAGCATCTTCAACGGCAACAGGTACACCGAAAAGGACCATGATACAGTCACCAATAAATTTATCAATAGTACCACCGTAATATTTTATGATCGACCCCATCATTTCGAAGCAATCATTCATAATAAAAGTAACTTCTTCCGGATCCATCTTTTCAGAGAGGGTCGTAAAACCGGAAATATCTGCAAACATTACGGTCGCCTGGCGGCGTTCACTCTCCTGAATAATGTTTTTTGTTTCCATGATAAAACCTTATTTCTTGTTTAATAATAGACATTTCATCATGTCCTCGCGATCTGTTTCGTCTGTTTTATATTTTAATTCTTGAAATTCAGGCTGTGAATATACACAAAATCTATAACTATTTTCAAATAAATCTCCATAATGGTATTTTATTTTATTATTTCAGTTAAACTATTCTTAAAGGAAATTAATGCATTACGTAACAGAATAGCCAGAACCACGGACATTAATCCACCCGGAATAGGGAGAATGGCACTTGCAATATTTTAAAGAGTTTGTGATTAGCAGTTTGTGATTCTTTCTTATAAACGTACACCAAATCCGCCACCATATGAATAAATGATTATATAATTAACCTCAGTTTTTGATAAAATTACGCTATTATTAAAACATTTTAGCAGTATTTATTTTTACCAACCACCTAAATTTTAATAGGAGGCATATCTCCCACAATACCATGTTGTGCAATAGATGCTACTATGGCAGCAATGAATAAGCTTACAATTATAACTGGTGGAAGCACCCAGGATAAAGTCGTAGCTCCTTTCGCGGGATCGTATATTATGATTTTTTGTATTGAAACCATTGGAATTGAAACATTGGTATCAAAATAGCCGAAGGTGGTATCCGAAGTATAAATATGAACTTCCTTAATTACTTCGGGTTCTTCTTTCTTTATATAACGTTTTACACCTTTTGATTTTGGTGTCAGATATTTTGCGTGATAATATAGCATGGCATCTAATTTACCGTTTATTGTATCTCCGTTTATTTGCAAATCATAGAAATGCCATGCATTATCCTTGCTATGTAAAATGAAGTATTTTCCATCATCATCTAATTGAGTAATCCGGTTGGAAGAAAAATCCTTTTCAGTTACTGCTTTAAAATAAAATGAACATCCTGTTAAACAATTTAAAAAAGCAAACAGGGTGATAATAGAGACTATTTTCAATAGTCTTTTTTTATTAATTTTTCTGTTTTTTAGAAAAAGTTTAAATTTTGTTTTTGTTTTCATGACTTTAGTTTTTTGGTTAATATTAAATTTTTATTATGTTGCCTGAACTACCGACCACATCTGAATAGATTCAAACATACTTTGAGGCTTGATGATATTTCCTTTGATGAAATCATTTATACCTTGAGGAATCTTATTCCTGACATCATACCATTCGCAGGATTTCGTATATGCCCAATAAACCAACTCTGAGCAATAAAATGTATCTTCACAAGGGCGAAAAGAAAAGTTATAAGGAGAACCAATTACTTTCTGGACGTATTTGCTTGCTTCTTTCATATTATTTGTATCGCAGAATAATGGTTTTAAAATAACAAAGTCATCAACTGTGAAAATAAATTCTTTGAACTTTGTTTTCATCACACCCTTGCTTGTTGCTTCAACAACAAATTCTGACGAAACGATAACTGCTACATGAGTCCAATAACCTTTAATGAAAAAATTTGTAAGCTCAAATTTTTTGTGAGAAAGTATAATCATTCCGGGCCCGATCAAATGTCTGACCGGATACAACAAGTGGTTCTTGCATTTAAAGTGTCGCCCAAACCGCCAATTAATCTTATTGGCGATTTTTATGAAAGGGCTGAGAATTGTATAAAAGTTTTGTAGTCTTAGTATATTCATATTTAAATTTTTTCAGGCGACTTTAATTTTTATTTATTTCGTTTAACGGTTTTATAATTAAAGCGATAACTAAATCCAAAAGAAAACATCCTTCTTAGGTTGTATCCTGATTTTAAATTATCTGCATAAAATGCTTCCAGAACAAATTTCTTTTTGATTGGATAGATCGCCTGAAGATAGTATCCTGCGTCTGAAATACCTGTACCTATCTTTGTACCATCTACACGACCCAAGCCGGTTCCAAGGCCTGCCATATACAGCGGCATAGGAGAACTTGTCGGGAAATGATTTGCCAGGTTGCCTTCTATGTATGCTATATCATAAGGACCTAATCTCAAATGAACTTGAGGAAAAAACCAGAACTCGTTATGACTGTTTTCCCATTCACCTACTGCCATTCTTTTAGTACTTTTATGAATTTGAGCATAATTAAAGCTCCCCACATGAATTCCTGTTCCGAAGCCAACATTATGCCAATCCCATTGCAAATAAGGATTAAAACCAATTGTTACCTCATTTCTTACATCTTTGCTATCAACATTACTTGCATGGTACTTACCAGCAAAAGCGGCAAACCTGAATTTGAATCTTTTATATAAACTTTTAACCTCATAATGCGTAACATGAAATCCATATGAAATGCTAGAGAATTCATGCATTTCTGGTTTACTAAACTTTGCATACGGACCTAAACATCCCATAATTTCGCCCTCGTATTGTCTGACAGATTCATAGTATTTTGATATCATTCCTCCGATGCCAACTTCAGTATAAGTAATTTTATCTTCAGGATTTTTGGGAATATAGGTCTGACTCATTAATGCAATACTAAAAAAACAAACCATTGCCGTCATCCAACGATAGCGGGGCAAAGTAAATTTTTGAAAGACTTTCCAGCATAGCATAATAATGACTGGAAACAGAATTAGATGAATGCTCAGTTTTTCCATTATATCAAACCAATTTTTTGTAATCCCGTAAAGAATAAAAATGAATACGATGAGAAGAACAGGGCGGACTAATTGGTCGCGGATATAAGAATTATTGATAATAAATTCTTTATATTTTCTTTCCCTGAAAAGAAGGAATGATCCAATGATTAATAAACTCCCGGCAATACACCATTGTATATATTTCAAACCCCCCAAAATTTCACCCATAAAATAATGGTTAGCAACCGGATCCCGAAAAAATTCTGTAAAGAATCTAAGGCATCCATATAACATTACCGAGAACAGGAAAAGACTCCCTGAAGCCTTCCAGTATTTTCTTGTACGCCATATTATTACTGCGATTATCAAACAACCAATGATTTGGTATAACTGGGTTGGATGTATCGGCATAGAAGCAGAATCATGTAAGTGGATTAAGCCATTGTCACAGTGTGTATGAAAAGGCAAAGCATTTGAGCCATATTTAACAGCCCATGGAAGTTGGGTTGGTTTGCCAAAACAACATCCTGTCAAAAGACAGCCAACTCGTTGTATAGCCATTCCAATGGGAAGTGCTATGGCCAGATTATCGAAAACCGGACGTCGAAACTTAAGAAACCTACTTGCTAAAAATACTCCAACTATCAATCCTATTATGCCTCCCAGTATTGTCTTACCAGAAGTAGAAGGAAACCTAAGTTCTGTGAAGATCTGTTTCCATTCCTCTGGTGGGCAGGAAAATAATTTACTACCTAAAATGAAAAAGACTACACCGGATAATGCTATCAGCAACCATGGTAATTTAGGGTATTTCTTGCGAAATCCCTCATAAATGAAGATAAGTATTCCTAAAAGGAATGCTATTGTGTAAAAAATGGCGAAATACATTCCCCCATGTTCTGTTAAAATTGTAAAAAGTATTTTCATGATTTTGGTTTTTGATTAGTAAATTATTGTTAGCGGGATAAAATTAGTATCAGGAATAAGCTAATCAAAACGAAGTTTTACAAACCATATCCTGAAATTTGCAATTTTTGCGGTTTAGATACAAAAGTCTTTTGGTTAAGGTGCATTTATCACAATTTTTTAAAATAGATTTCTTCGATTTTGTAAATCCTGTAATTATTTTTTGAATTAAAATTGATTTTTGCAAAAATTTGTTTTACTTATTCATTTTCAAATATACGAAATATAAG
>JADFUO010000154.1 GCA_015222115.1 Bacteroidota bacterium
GGACTGCCAAAGGCTTGATTGAAGGACAAATCCTAAAGGTTGTTGAGATTTCCAAGGTCGATATTGATGGTCAAACAGTGGAACGAAAAAAAGAAATAGGTTGGCTAAAAATATCTTCTGTTAATGATGAACACTTTTCAACATGTAAAGTAACTGATGGCCATTCTCTTATTAAAGAAAAATTTGATAATAATGCTAATATCTGGGTTATTAGTGGCAAGGAAAAATAAGCTTTCTGAATATGATAAAATATAATGTTATTTTAATTTTTACAGTTCTCTTTTTACTTCCTTTTTCCGGGTATTCACAAAATGCTTCATCAATTATTGTACTACCTGAAAATAATTCGGAAATATGTTTTATTCAAACAAAAGACAGGGTTTTATATGAATCAATTATTGAAATAAGCAACGGTTTTAAAAGACATAATTTCAAGGTGGTCAACTTCCTGCCAATACTAAACCAAATAAAAACCACTGAATTATGCAACAACCCGGATGAATTGGTTAAACAAATCATCGCTAAATCAGGTGCTGATATTTACATTACTGCTGATGTGAATCCTGTAAAAACATCATCAGGCAATTACGTTTCGCTAACATTAAACATTTGGGAAACAAGCACTAAAGATTTCCTTACTTATGGCTCTGCGAAATCTAATAAATTCAATACAACAAACTATACATCACTGACTAAACGTGCCTTTGAAAAAGTTTTTCCCGGTATTGAATCAGAACTTCTTTTAAAAACAGGCAAACAGGAAGAAATTGTTTATAATAAACCGGGCCGGATAACCACTGCTGATATTGATATTAATATCCCGTTAAATACCACAAATAAATCCAATCGTTATGCATTAATTATTGGAAATGAGGATTACAAGTCGTTTCAAACCGGACTTGCAAATGAAGCAAACGTTGAATTTGCAGAAAACGATGCCAGAATGTTCAAAAAATACACTTATAAAACACTGGGTGTTCCTGAAGAAAATATTATTTTGCTAATAAATGCACGGGCTATTGAAATGCATCAGGCATTGGAAAAGATGAGAATTATTGCAAAAAGTTCCGCAGGTAATGCAGAGTTGATTTTTTATTATGCAGGACACGGTTTACCAGACGAAAAAACAAAAGAACCATTTCTTATTCCTGTTGATGTAACCGGTACGAATCTTCAGTTTGCAGTAAAGCTTAAAGATGTTTATTCAAAACTGACTGAACATCCCAGTAAGAGAGTAACAGTATTTCTTGATGCTTGTTTCAGTGGTGGGGCAAGAAACCAGGGACTTATATCTGCAAGGGCTGTAAAAATCACCCCCAAACAGGAAATGTTGAAAGGTAGTGTTATTGTCTTTTCTGCCAGTAGCGGCGATCAGTCATCTTTACCATACAGAGAAAAACAACATGGTATTTTCACATATTTCCTACTTAAAAAATTGCAAACATCCAAAGGTAATCTTACCTATGGAGAATTATCAGATTATATCTCCGAACATGTTGGGATCAAATCTGCTTTGATCAACAACAAGGAACAAATCCCTCAAACCAATGTAAGCCCTGATGCACAGGGGGGTTGGAGAGAATGGAAATTGTATTAATTCAAGTTCATAATAATTAAAATCCCCGTTTATCATGAAGAAAACAATATTTTTTGTGTGTATTGCTCTTACCATCATTCCGTTAACCCTTTTTCCACAGAGTGGGTCCACCGAAGAAGGAAGAGCTGTCTGGATACATGCTTCTATATTTGACCAGGAGAAAAATACGGCTGTTATCCAGATACGGGAAATGATGGATAACTACACTGAAATTGGTATTAACAACATTTTTTGTTTTTACTGTTTGAAATTTCAAAACCAAAAGGAATGGAATTTCTTAGAGGTTTTGTTAGAAGAAGCCCATAAAAGAAACATAAAGGTACATCCTATCTTTTGTCCCGGGCAACGTGTAAAGCTGGAAGGAGAAATAAAAGAACATCCCGAATGGCTTATCAGGGGTATGAATGGAGAAATTTATACATATTTGAATCTGGCAAATCCCGAAGCTCGTGAATATATAAAAAGAATGGTTACCGAAACACTTAAATATGATATTGACGGCATTCATTTGGATTATATCCGTTTCCGGATAAATCAGGGATTTAGTTACGATAAAGCCACCTGTGAAGCATTTAAAGAAGAATATGGTTATTCTCCCATCGAAGCGCACCATGACTGCGGGAGCATGGTTTGGTGCGAGTGGATCAAATGGAACGCAAAACAGGTAACAACTCTTGTAAGAGAAATTAAAGAAATCATAGATAAGTCAGGAAAAGATATTGTTTTGGGTGTTGATGTTTTTCCTGATTATGAAACTGCGAAAGTTTTAATAGGACAAGATTGGGAACTCTGGGCAAAAGAAGGTATTGTTGATATCATCTGCCCAATGCAATATACAAATGATTTTGATATTTTCAGGAAATCAGTTAAAAAGGCTGTAAAAGCTGCAAATGGAAAATGCCTTGTCTACCCCGGAATCGCCTGCCATTCTTCCCATAATAAAAATACTCCCGAAGGTGTGGCTCAGGAAGTCATAATTGCAAGAGAAGAAGGCGCCGACGGAGTAACTTTCTTTTCAGGCACTTCGTTGACTGAGGAGTTTATGGATAAGCTTAAAGCTAATGTTTTTAAATAAATTTATTTTAATTTAGTCTAAATTAATTTTGCTTTTCTTAAAACATTATTTATTTTTACAGCTTAATATTTATTCTTTATTAAATGAGTTTTGCCCAGGGAAAAAAGATTGTTTTTATTGTACTCTTATTGCCTGCCATTTTTGGGTTGTTTTTTAATCAAGCAACTAATGGGCACTATCATAAATTACCAAATGGCGAAATTGTTCATCACTCTCACCCTTATCATCATCAAGATAATCATGAATCTCCTTTCGAAAATCACCCGCACTCAGAATCCGAGTATTTTATTCTTGCACTATTATCAAATCCTTTAACTTTATTATGTTTTTTTCTTGTATTAACCAATCCCATAAAAATACTTTACAGGAAGATAGAATATCAAACAACCGAAACATTTTCAACATATAAATATCAGTATCCTAACGTTTACAGGGGGCCTCCCGGATTTTAATTTATTTCTCTTCATTTTTGTTGCTGCATTTTATCAATGTAGCATACTTAGCTTTCATAAAAGATGCTTTGGGTGTAAA
>JADFUO010000027.1 GCA_015222115.1 Bacteroidota bacterium
GCATCAATATTCAGTTCTTCATCGCCTTGTTGTATAATAATAAAATAGATATAGTTTCCGCTTTCAGTAATTATTTCTGCATTATACTCAGAAAGCAGTTTGGTATTAAATTTCTTTTTAGAAGTGATAAAAAACCTCACGTAGAAATTTTTTTCTTTCAGTTTGTTAATAATTTCAGCGGAAAAATCGCCCCAGGGCTTTACTTTGACGAGTTCTTTATGGGCAGCAGCAAGTTCTTGTTGCAATACCTCTAATTCCTCTTGCTTTTGTATTATTTCTTCAATAATTTTCAATCCGTCAGAATCAGGACAGTTATTTTTTTTCTCTGTTTCGCGTTTTTCCAGGGACTTAATTATTTTATCAATGCGACTTACTAATTGATATTTTTCCCTGATATCATCACTGATTTCAGTTTCTTTCTCAATTACATGAAGCACACCAAGCTGTTGTAAATCTTTCAGAAAATCATCGTATTCCTTATGAAAAACAAGGAAAGAATATTTTTGCATCGGTATTATCATCTGGTTACCTCCAATTGTTGTTGCTGACGGTTTTTAATAATTTTCTGTGACGATTTTGACAGGTTTTCTTCATCCTCCAGAAAGCGTTTGATCTTTCTTATTGCATCTTCATAACCGGGAATTTGAACTTTTTCATACAGATTTACTTTTTGTGTTGTTTTTCTTCTTGCATGATCGAGCAATTCCATCTTTCTGTTAAAAAACTCCCTTTCTATTACAATCTCCGCTAATTCTTTTACAATTGAAATTCCTTCAGGAAACCATTTTGGATTATCGAACAAACTGAAATCATCAGTCCGAAAAATTACTTCTTCTAAAACAGGTGTTTTTACACCTGCAATTTTCTTTGTCATTGTTTTTACATCATCAATTGTAATTAGATTTGTATTAAATTCATTCCAAATGCCCGGTGTTAAAGTGTATGCCTGTATTCTTTGAGATAATTTTTCATCTAATTCTTTTACCTTGTTTTTTGCTTTTTTTACTTCCATACGTAATGCTGTTTCCTTATTTTTTATTACAGGAAGTGCATTAAGCCTCATATTCAGTTGTTTATTAAGGCTTTGCAAAGCTGTTTTATTGTATTGAAATTTTATTGCCATTTTTAGACACTAATTTTCACTAATATTTATAACACAACTCTTTTATAATTTAGACTATCTTCTCCAAAGTTAACCAATAATCCTAACTTTAGTTTTGAAGTAGCAATATAATTCAATGTTTGTTTTATATGGCTATTTGTTAAAGATTCTATTGCTTTTACTTCCAAAATTATTTTATCAAATACAACAAAATCAGCGAAATAATGATGTGGTAAAATTATATCCTTATACTTAATTATATATATTTTTTCTCTTGAATAGGGAAAATTATTATTTGAAAATTCATGTTCCAGTGCATCTTTATAAATCACCTCATTATGTCCCTTGCCCAAAATATTATGGACTTCCATACATATACCTATAATCTTGTACGATTCATCTTTATAAATTAACTTATTCATATTCTCCAGCTTAAATTTGTGTTAATTAGTGAAATTAGTGTCTAAACCGGAAAAATAAGCATAGGTATCTTTTCGGTTGAAACTAATTTTTCAAAATTAGACGGATAAAATAATTTATAAAACAAGGATCTTTTGGGTTTTGAAAATGAGATAATGTCTATATTGTTTTTTTCTATAAATTCATCAAAACCTTTTATTATATTACTGCTTTTAAATACTTTGCATACTATTTTATGTTCACTATATTCTTTTGTTAGTAATTGATTCAATTTATCAACCTTGTTTTGTTTGTATGGGTCATTATGAATATCAATATGAATACAATGTATTTCCTTATCAAAAGGTGACATAATTTTAAGCAACTTGTTTAGCGATGAATTATCTGCCTCGTTAAAATTTGTTGCATACATAATATTAATTTTTTTAATATCCTGGCAAGTTGCAGATTTGGGAATTGTCAACACAGGGAAACGTGTGTTATCAATCACCTTTGTTGTTACACTACCGATAAAAACACTCTTTTTTTCATCCTTTCCTTTTGGGCCCATTATAACCACATCTGGTTTATATTTTTCACTTATATTAACAATTACGTTTTCCGGCCTCCCTTTTAGCAGCGAGTAATGTATTTTTGCTTTTAATAGATTCTCAACAGGAATATGTTTCTTTAAATTATTACTGAACTTTAGCAAACTATTTTGTGCTTTACTAAATGCTTCTTCCGATACATATTTAGCATGTCTTTCCCATGATGTTGTATGTTTTTTGGGGCCTGTTTCGCTAGGGTCATTGTAAACATAAAGGAAATTTATTTCCGCATTTATTTTTTCGGCTATTCCTACAGCAAATTTACAGGCATTTATTGAATATTCGGAAAAGTCAATAGGAACAAGAATTTTTTTCATGTCTTTAACAGAACTGTCTTGCTCTATTTTATCTAAATCATATTCCTTGTGAATTTGCAATAACACTTTTATTGCTTTCTCGGTTTCGTTTGCTCTGACTTTCAACTTTATTCCTTGCGGAATGTTGCTGTTTGTAGTTTTAAAACCTTCATCGGTAAGAAAACATTCAATACCTTCAAATTCAAACTTTTCTTTTACAAAGCAACCTACATGCGATTTTTTAAATGTTACGATTGTTACTAATAAATTTTCCAAAATATTATTGTTAATAATTCGTTAATTTTCCTTTCTTTTTCCGTATTTTTCAACAAATTCTGATTTTATACCAATTTCGGCAACTGAGAAATATTTATTTAATAATTCCCAGGCTGTATTGATCATTGCTTCAATTTCTATGTTTACATCTATAGCAAGCAGTTTATCCGAATATTCTTTCGCAAATTTCATGGTTCTTTCATCGTAATCAGTCAGGTCGAAACCATTTTCCAACTTTGTTTTTGCATTTGCAGCATCAGCATAAAGCCGGATTGCTGCATTCATAACCTGCGGATGGTCTTCTCGTGTTTTTTTTCCGATAACAAGTTGCTTTAATCGCGACAAACTACGGAAGGGGTCAATAATCACCTTTCCAATATCCGTATCTCTACGCAGAAATAATTGCCCTTCGGTAATATAACCCGTATTGTCGGGAATTGCATGTGTAATATCACCGCCCGATAATGTTGTAACTGCAATAATTGTTATTGATCCCCCACTCGGGAATTGTACTGCTTTTTCGTAAAGCCTTGCCAAATCGCTGTAAAGCGAACCGGGCATACTGTCTTTTGACGGAATTTGGTCCATCCGGTTGGAGACTATACTTAAAGCATCAGCGTAAAGTGTCATATCTGTTAAAAGAACCAGAACGTTCTGGTTTTTTTCTGCGGCAAAATATTCTGCGGCAGTTAAAGCCATATCAGGAACAAGAAGCCGTTCAACAGGCGGGTCTTCGGTTGTATTCACAAAACTTATAATACGGTCGAGTGCTCCGGCATTTTCGAAAATGTTTTTAAAGAATAAATAATCATCGTTTGTAAGTCCCATTCCTCCAAGTATGATTTTATCGGCTTTTGCACGCAGGGCAACCATTGCCATAACCTGATTGTAAGGCTGGTCGGGATCGGCAAAGAAAGGGATTTTTTGCCCTGTAACAATTGTATTGTTCAGGTCAATTCCTGCTATGCCTGTGGCAATAAGTTCAGAAGGCTGTTTTCTTCTTACGGGATTTACCGATGGCCCTCCAATTTCCACTGCCTTACCATCAACTTCAGGCCCTCCATCAATGGGTTGTCCGTAAGCATTGAAGAACCTTCCGCTCAATTCATCACTTACCGACAGTTTGGGTGCATGGCCCAGAAATATTACTTCTGCATTTGTCGGAATACCTTCTGTTCCTGAAAATATTTGCAGGGTTATCAAATCTCCTTGTATTTTAACCACCTGTGCCAGCCTGCCATTTACAGTTGCCATTTCTTCATAACCCACACCATCGGCATGTAACGAGCATGTTGCTTTTGTGATATGATTTACTTTAGTGTGTATTTTTTGAAAAGCTGTTGTTTCCATCTTTTTGATTTACGATTTTTGATTTACGATTTTACTTCAGACTTCTAACTTCGGACTTCCGACTTTAATTCGTCAATCATAATTCTTTCATTAATAATTTCCTGTAATTCTTTCTCAAATTTATTGAACTTCTCCGACTTAAATTCAGAATAATTTATTTGTTTGAAAACATTTATAATTCTTTTAAAGTATGAATTTACTTCTTCGAATGTTTCAAATTTTAAATTTGCTTTATAAACATCAAGCACTTTATTCATCATGTATTGCTGTCGTTTGATGGATGTTGAGGCATCAATTTTGTCAAAAGCATCTTGTTGAAGTATAACGAAATCAATAACCTCTGATTTCCAGAATATCTGATGATAATCAATTGGCACTCCATCATCTCCCAATATATTTATCTGCTCATAAGCTTCATTCCCTCTGATAAGGATATTTTTTGCCAGCATTATATTATCAACCCAATCGGGTGAAATATTTTTTTTGACAAATTCCTGAAATTCGGGATATTCAATATATTTCGAATAACTGTCAACAGCATCAATAGCCGGGTATCTTTTGCTGTCGGCACGATCCTGCGAAAGGGCGTAAAAACATCGTGCCGCCTTTTTGGTTGACTCAGATACAGGTTCTTTCAGGTTACCTCCTGCCGGCGAAACAGTTCCGATAAATGTTACGGAACCGGTTTTCCCATTATTGAGATAAACGAAGCCTGCACGAGCATAGAAATTTGAAATAATTGCCGGCAGGTCCATCGGGTACGCATCAGGCCCGGGCAGTTCTTCCATTCTGTTCGACATTTCGCGTAATGCCTGCGCCCAGCGTGATGTTGAATCGGCAAGTAATAAAATTTTTAAGCCCATTGAGCGATAATACTCAGCAATTGTCATTGCTGAATAAACAGATGCTTCACGGGCGGCAACCGGCATGTTCGAGGTATTCGCAATTATAGTTGTTCGTTCAATTAATTTTCTGCCTGTTCGCGGGTCATCCAACTTAGGAAATTCGGCAAAAATCTCTACTACTTCATTAGCACGTTCCCCACAGGCAGCAATAATGATCATATCGGCATCGGCTTGTTTTGAAAGTGCGTGTTGCAATACGGTTTTACCTGTTCCAAACGGTCCCGGTATAAAACCTGTCCCTCCTTCTACAATGGGATTCAGGCTGTCAATTACCCTGATACCTGTTTCCATGAGGACAAACGGACGTGGTTTTTCTTTGTATGCTTTTATTGGAATTTTCACGGGCCATTTCTGAACCATGCTGACAGGGACTTCATTATTATCTGTATCAATTAAAACAGCAATAGTATCGTTAATTTTATATTCACCCTGTTCAGCAATGCTCTTTATTGTGAAAGTTCCTTCAAATTTAAAAGGTACCATAATTTTATGAGGTATCCAGTTTTCTTTAACTTCGCCAAGCCATGAACCCGGAACAACAGTATCACCTTTTTTTGCTATGGGTTTAAATTCCCAAAGTTTATCATCTTCGAGTGCGGGTGTATAATCACCTTTTTTCAGGAAAATTCCTTCCATTTTATCAAGGTCGTGTTGCAGTCCGTCGAAGTTTTTCGACAAGATACCCGGTCCGAGTGTTGCTTCCAGCATGTGACCGGTAAATTCCACTTCTGTGCCTGGTTTTAAACCCCTTGTGCTTTCAAATACCTGGACATAAGTATTTTTTCCGCTAATTCTAATAACCTCTGCCATTAGTTTTACATCACTCATTTTGATATAACAAATCTCGTTTTGAGAAACCGGCCCGTCAACCTCAACAATTACAAGGTTAGCTATAATACCTGTAACTTTACCTTTTGTACTCATATATTTTTAATGTTTCGTGAC
>JADFUO010000155.1 GCA_015222115.1 Bacteroidota bacterium
CCTGGAATATTACTCTTCTTATATTCTGCAAGTTGACGAACATCAATAAGAAGAAAATCTTCCTGATTTTCAATTTTTTTATTTAATTCGTCAATAGTAATTTCTTCAATATATGGTTTTGTATCTGCTGCTAATTCTTTTCCGTTCTCATATATATTCGTACAACCGGAAATTAATATTAGAACAAAGAAGGCTGATATCCATTGATATAACTTAATTTTTTTCATAATCGTATTTATAGTTAAATTAATATGCACTAAATTTTCCGGTTTTTTCATTCCATTTAACAAATACATACCATATCAGGATAATTAATGTAACAAGAGCAAATGCTCCGGCATATCCTAAATAATCGGGAAGGTAATTTTTAAAATCCCAACTTTGTGGAATTGCAGCAACAATCGGGGGAACAATATATAATTTTGATATTGGAGAAATAATAAGGAATCCGAGGGCTGAAGCCCACAGTTTAATCTGTCCTTCGCCAACTCTCCAGAGTGTTCCTACCGCACAACCACCGGCGATTGTCATACCAAGGCCAAAAATAAAACCACCTATTGCTGCCCTAAAGAAAAAATGAGGGAAAACCCATGTCATTTCTCTTGTACGGAGCGCAATATCTCCCACGCCAATACCAAAATACTTAATTATGGTAAATCCGAATAACCCGATAAATAAACCTGCCATTACACCAACAGAACCATCTGCTTCGCCTGTCATAAAAGGATCGCGGAAAGCTTTTACAATACAAAATCTTGACCGTTGACTTATTAAACCCATAAGCATACCTATAATAATAAACCAGGTCATTATCTTATTACCACCTGAATATTGATATGCTATTATAAAGGTTATTATTAGTGCTATCCAACCTGCCCATTTTTGCCAATTACCGCTTTTACCGGTACCGGCTAAGAAAGTGTAACTCTTTCCGGTGCTGAATCCAGGAAATTTTTCCATTTCCCACATAAGGTATTTTAATGCGATAATAACTCCAAGAAACAAACCAATGGTAAAAATTATTGCACCACCCGACATAGCCGGCATACCACTGAAAAATGCTCCAATTGTACAGCCTATGCCAAAGGTTGCTCCTAAGGCCATCAAACCTCCTCCGATGAATCCTTTAATTAATTCTCCTTTTGGAGGAATCCTTAATGCAAATTCCTTTGATAAAAGAGCACCAATAAATGATCCAATTACCAGGAAAAGACATAACATACCATAAAAGCTTGCATTTAAATGTGTTGAGTTTTCCAAGCCAAATATTCCGATAAGCCTGTACACATTTTCACCAAAGTTGTTAATTCCTCCGCTTGCTCCCCATGGGCTCTTTATTGCAAAAAGCAGAATATTCAATGTACCGAGTACTATTCCTCCAATCCATACGGGCCAATGCTTCGCAAAAAAAGTCTTAAATAACTGACCTAATACGCCAGTTTCTTTGCTTTTTTCTGACATTTCTACCTCCTATTTCTTTTGTATCAGAAAACGAGAAACCCCACCTGATAATTCGCTTTCATCCAATAAAGTATTACCGGATTTATTACACCATCTGGGTAAATCCGATTTTGTGCCGGGATCAGTTCCAAGCATCTCAAGTACTTCACCTGATTTAAGCCCTTTTACAGCTTTTGCTAATTTCATCATTGGCATAGGACATGAAAGCCCTTTACAATCCAGTGTTTGATCAACTTTAGTTTCCATATTTTTGCTAATTTTTATGATAAATAAATAAGGGGCAAATCTGATAATTAAATTTATCCTTATAAAGAAATGCTAAATGATACATTTCTTAAATTATAATGAAAAAAATCAACACCAAAAATGACATAAATCATTTTATTTAATGATTTAATTGTATATTTGCGAATTAAAGAAAAAAATTGAATCAACTTGAAATAACTAATGGAAAAAAACTTTTTACACAATAGCTGTACAGTAAGTCAAACACAAACAAAATGTTTTGATTTACTTTCTGCAGAAGAATTACAGGAGATTGAAGAGAATCTGGTAGAGGTTTCATATAAAAAAGGAGAAACAATTGCAAAACAAGGTTCATTTGCAGCATATATAATATGTTTATCTAAAGGTCTTGTAAGAATATATATTGAGAATTTTAAAGAGACACTGATTTTAAAAATATTATCATCCGGTAACCTTATAGGATTACCATCATTATTTAAAGAAAATAATGTATTTCCTTATTCGGTTATTGCGTATGAGGATTCTTCAGCGAAATTAATTGATATTAATGTTTTTAGGAAAATCATTAAGAATAATTCAAAATTCGCCTTTAAAATAATTGAAATATTAAGTGCAAATACTATTCAATTGTATGGAAGGTTTTTTTGTTTTGAAAAAAAACAATCGTATGGACGTTTAGCTGATA
>JADFUO010000156.1 GCA_015222115.1 Bacteroidota bacterium
AATCGTAATAGCCACGAACTATTAAACCTTTTGCAGGTTTTAATGTCATTCCGAAACATGCTTTATAAGTTTCGTTTGCCTGGATTTTTTTATAACCTTCACCATTAATAACAGTAACATCAAGACTAATAATTTTATGAGGTTTATAAGTAACGCTAACACCCAAATCAGCACTTGAACCGAATTTATATGCATCCTGAAACGATTTATATATATAACGGTGTCCCCAGAATTTTTCCTGAAGTTTGAATTGATATAAGCCAATTAACCCGAAATCAATTAGAAATTTATCAGTTTTATAAGTTACCATTGCATTTTTAAGATATGCAACCTGTTCTAAGTTGCCGGCTTTCGGATTACCTATATCAAGATTAATTTTTGCAGAGAAATTTTTGCTTAGATTATATTTATAACCAAAATAAGCACGTGTAATTTCAAAAGCGGATGTATTGCCATCATCAGAAAAATTGCTGTGAAAATTAGTGTATATTTTCGCAAAAGGTTTTCCCGAGGGCTTGAAGCTGTCACTTGTGTCTCCATTTTGGCTGAAAATACTGCTATTTAAAATTATTAGCAGTAAAAAAGTAAATTGGAGTTTTTTCATTTTTGTTACAATTTTGTTAAAAATATATTTCAGTTTGCAAAAATGAATTACAGTTGTTTCATTAATGTTTCAGAAATATTACAAAAATGTTACAATATTCTTGTTTTGGTGGGCAGATCTGCGTTTATTTTTTATGAAATATTGGAATGTTCATCCATACGGACTTGCTTCGCTTCGTATGACTGAATGGAATGATGGAATGTTGAAGATGATTAATGGAAATACGATGGTAATACAATGGTCAATAAACAGGACTAAGAAAAAAAATAAGAATTTAAACTATTAATTCACCTATTAAAACCTTTTTTTCTGATTTTGTTAAAAAAGTAGAACCTGCTGGTTTAATCTCCCTTTGCTTAGCGTGAGCAAGGCCTTTTATCAAATGATTGGCTGTTGCAGGGTTTGTTGCTAAAGGTATATTATGCACATCACATAAACGCATCAGCATTTGCACATCAGGCTCGTGGGGGTGTTTACCTAAGGGATCTCTAAAGAAAAAAACCATAGCTACTTTTCCTTCTGATACTAAACTGCCTATCTGTGCATCACCGCCAAGTGAGCCGCTTTTATATTTTTTAACTATAAATCCGGATTCCTCTACATGATTGCCTGTTGTACCGGTTTCTATGAGTTTGAAATGTTGGAGAAAGATTTTGTTTTGATTTAAAAAAGCAACCATTTCAGCTTTTTTTCCATCATGTGCAATAATTGCAATCTTTCTCTTTTCCACGTAATTTATAATTTGATTTTTATAAAATGAATCAATATTCTTTTTTGTTTATTAATTTATCATTTTCATCCCACATATACCATGTGCCTGATTTTTTACCTTCAACATAATACATTTCGCATCTTTTGACTCCGTTATTATCCCAAATTATCCATTTTCCATGTTTAAGATTGTTGTTGAAGTTTGCTTCGGCAATTTTTATCTTATTTTCGTTCCAGGTTTCCCAAAGTCCGTGTTTTAATCCTTCCTTATATGAGCGCATCTCATTAATTTCAGAGTTTTCAAAATACAAAAACAC
>JADFUO010000157.1 GCA_015222115.1 Bacteroidota bacterium
CTATCGGACTTTATAGATACTAATTAACTGTATATTTGTGCAGAAGTTATTGATAATTTAATTGCAAGGCAATAATCTAGTATGATCTTAAATTCTGTTGACTGGATAATCGTTATAGGTTTTTTTGTTTTTTCTGTTGCAATTGGTGTTTATGCTTCCAAAACAGCCGGGAAAAATTACACAGAATATTTTCTTTCAGGCAGGAACATGCCTTGGTGGCTGCTTGGAATTTCAATGGTAGCTACCACCTTTTCATGTGACACTCCTAATTTGGTAACTGATATAGTAAGACAAAACGGCGTTGCCGGTAACTGGGCATGGTGGGCATTTTTACTAACAGGTATGCTAACCGTATTTATTTATGCAAAATTATGGCGTCGCTCCAAAGTACTTACCGACCTTGAGTTTTATGAAATCCGCTATAGCGGGAAAATGGCAGCTTTTTTAAGAGGGTTCAGGGCAATATATCTCGGTGTGTTTTTTAATATAATTGTAATGGCGTCGGTATCGCTTGCTTTAATTAAAATCGGTGCTGTGATGTTAGACTGGTCTGCTGTAAAAACACTTATTGTTGCTATGAGCATTACAGTTATTTACAGCACACTCGGAGGATTGCGCGGGATTTTAATGACTGATTTTTTTCAGTTTATTATCTCAATGATTGGAGCACTTGGAGCAGCAATAATTTTAGTTAATATGCCTGAAATTGGCAGTTTGAATGAATTGATTTCAAACGAAAACGTTATACCAAAATTAAATCTCTTACCTGATTTTTCAAATACTGATGCTTTGATAACTTTGTTAATACTTCCGCTGGCAGTTCAGTGGTGGAGTGTTTGGTATCCAGGTGCAGAACCCGGAGGCGGCGGATATATTGCCCAGCGGATGTTATCAGCAAAATCTGAAAAAGGTGCTGTTAAAGCAACAATGTTATTTAATGCCGCACATTATGCTTTACGTCCATGGCCATGGATTATCGTTGCTCTGGCTTCTTTAGTAATATTTCCTGACCTTGAGTCTTTAAGAGCAGCTTTCCCTGAAGCCGACCCTGAAATTGTTAAAGACGACTTTGCCTATCCGGCAATGCTCAGCTTTCTTCCGAAGGGCTTTCTGGGTTTAGTGGTTGCATCATTGATTGCAGCATTTATGTCAACAATTTCCACACAATTAAATTGGGGCTCTTCTTATGTGGTTAATGATTTTTATAAAAGATTTTTGAACCCGCAGGCAAGCGAAAAAAAACTTGTGCTGGTAGGACGTTTTTCAACAGTTATATTAATGATGATTACTGTAATAATTGCACTTTTATTAAGCAATGCTTTGCAGGCGTTTAATATTTTGCTTCAGATAGGTGCAGGCACCGGACTGATATTTATTCTGCGATGGTTTTGGTGGAGGATAAATGCTTTCAGTGAAATTACAGCAATGATAGTTTCATTTATTATTGCTCTATATTTCCAGATTATCCATCCGTATACAGGTTTACCCGAGGTCAGCACTGCAATCCAGCTTGTTATTGGTGTAGGCATTACAACTGCTGCTTGGATTTTTGTTACATTTTTAACAAAACCTGCTGATAAAAAAACTTTAAGAAAATTTTACCGTTTGGTTCATCCTGGTGGTCCCGGCTGGAAAAAGGTTATTAAAGATGCTGAAAAAGATAAGGACCCGATTGATGACAAAGATGATAAACCTTGGGATGTGCCGAAAGGAATTTTATGTATGGTTTTAGGATGTTTTGCAATATACAGCGCCCTTTTTGCAACAGGCAACTGGATATATGGCAAATATATTTATGCAGGTCTTCTTACTTTAATTGTTTTTGTATCAGGATTTCTACTTTTAAAAATATCAGGAAAATTAAAGATAAATTAATTATTTTTTATTTTCGATTTTAGTGTATTTTTGGATTGAAAATTAAAAACATAGTGACCGTTCACAGAGTTAATAAATAAATTGTTCAATTGTTTCATTGTTTCCCGAGTACTCGGGATTGAAATACAACAAGTAATATGGAAAAAAA
>JADFUO010000158.1 GCA_015222115.1 Bacteroidota bacterium
CAACACTGGCATTATTTATTAATAATTGTGCCAATGATTCAAAAAATAATAAGCAACAAAAAGAAGAAAATAAAATGAGCATTAAAAAAGAATTATTCGGAAAAGCTGACGGAAAAGATGTGTTTTTATACACACTTGAAAATAAGAACGGTCTTATTGCAAAAATCACTAATTACGGTGCTATTGTAGCTTCACTGATAGTTCCTGATAAAAATGGAAAATTTGATGATATTGTTCTCGGTTTTGACAGTTTACAGGATTACCTTGACGGACATCCATATTTCGGGGCAATAGTAGGCAGATATGGCAACCGTATTGCAAAAGGAAGATTTACACTTGACGGAGTTGAATATACTCTGGCAACTAATAATGATGAAAACCATCTGCACGGCGGCATAAAAGGATTTGATAAAGCTGTTTGGGATGCAGAAGAATTTGAATCGAATGAGAGCGTAGGATTAATATTTAGTTACATTAGTCCTGATGGTGAAGAGGGCTATCCGGGAAATTTATTAGTAAAAGTTACATACACATTAACAAATAACAATGAATTAAAAATTGATTATGAAGCTGAGACTGATAAGGCAACACCCGTAAATATTACTCATCATGGGTATTTTAATCTTGCAGGTGCCGGAAAAAAAGACATTCTTGATCATAAACTTAAAATTGATGCTGATAAATATACAGTTGTTGACGAAACACTGATCCCAACCGGCGAGCTCAGAATTGTAGATAATACACCTATGGATTTTACAACTCCTCATTTTATCGGCGAACGGATTGAACAGGTGCCAGGCGGATATGACCATAATTATGTCCTTAACAATAACGGAAAAATGGTTAAAGTTATTGAAGTTTACGAACCAGAAAGCGGCAGGATTATGGAAGTATTAACTACAGAACCGGGCGTACAGTTTTATTCAGGCAATTTCCTTGACGGAACAAATATCGGAAAAGGCGGAAAAGTATATTACAAACACTATGGTTTTTGTCTTGAAACCCAGCATTTCCCAAATTCGCCAAATCAACCCGATTTCCCGTCAACAATTTTAAGACCGGGAGAAAAATATGGTTATACGACTATTTACAGATTCCTTATAAAATAGAAAAGTTTGTCTATTCAATGTTTTTAATATATTTGTCTTGATTTTTAGTAATATTAAATTGAGTTCTTTTTTAAAAGTCTTAATGTGTCAAAACGGTAAAAGTTATTTCCCTATCATTTTATCCATAGCTTTTTGAAATTCTTCAGGTTTTTTGGTGCCTATCAAAAGCTTTTTCCCGTTTTTTAAAATAAATTGCATGCCCATATTTCCGCTAACATTAAATGCTTTTCCTTTTCTGCCAATACGAATACCCCAGCCACCATACTCGGAAAGAGGTTTGTATTGCCTTGTGAAATATTCTTCAATATCTCCGGGTTCAATCTTTTTAAATTTAAATTGGAGAGGGGGGAATTTGTAATAAACTGCATCTTTTCTTACTTCGGTAATCAAAGTCAGTTTAAAAATCAGTATTATCGGAGAGATAACAATCAATCCTATTAAAATCAATCCTAAATCCGAAGCCGGGTTATTAC
>JADFUO010000159.1 GCA_015222115.1 Bacteroidota bacterium
GATATATAATTCATGACCTGAATAAATTACAGGTCACTATTTGCAAATATTTGCATAAACCTTACATTGAAAATATTTATTAAATATCTTTTTTGTATCAAAAGGAATATCATCAATGTACTCTTCCTCTTCAAGATTTAAAATATCCTTATAGCAAGATTCTTTTGCTTTTTGGATTTTATCAAAAATTTCCTTTGTGTCAAAAGGAATATCATCAATGTATTCTTCCTCTTCAATTTCTATATCAGGTTCATTTTCGATTATCTTTTTATCTCCATCAATGCTAAGACTTTTTACAACAGCTCCGGTATCAAAAGGAATATCGTCAATGTATGCTTCTTCCTCAATCTTGAAATTATCGACCCAGCCATCTGCAAATAAAAAGTTAATGCTAAAAAATAAGAGGATTGCTAAAGTTAAAATATTTGATTTCATGGTTTTTATTTTAAAAATTTTATAATTTAAATTGTTGTTTTCTAAATAAAAGCTAATTCTGTGCCAAAATTCTTAACTAACTATTTTACTGTACATTATGGTTGTTCTTTAAAAATATTTTTATATAAAACTGTTCATTTTTTGCTTATTTATGTTCGCAAGCGAACAAGGAAATAAAATATTCACTTTACTTTTTAGACGAAAATAACGAGAGGGAGGTTACAGCCTGTATTATTCCCTGATGAATCGGGATTTCATTTAGCTAACTATAATTGTTTTAATATAAATAGTATCATCAATTATTATCCTAAATAAATATTCTCCGGAAGGTATATTTAATTTCTTAAGATTGAATAATTCTTTGTGTATTCCTGCAGGTTTTGAAGTATTAATTAAATTTTTAATTTTATAGCCAAGTATTGAATATAACGAAATATTTACCAAATAAGGTTCAGGAAGATTGTATTCAAGTGTAATTATTTCATCACAAGGATTTGGATAAACATTAATATTGAGCAACTGATATTTAAGTTCATTTATATCAGAAATTGTAGTTACAGTAATAACATTTGAATTTTCGCTTGTACCACCTGCATTATAAGCCCTTAGCCTAAAATAAAATTCGGTATTTGCACTTAAGCCTGAAACATTGTATGTTGTAACATTTTCAACATTTAGGTTTTCATATCCTAAAACAAAACTTGTAAAACCTGTGTCGGTTGCAACATCAAGATAATAACCTTCAGCATATATTGAAGTTTCCCAATTAGCATCAAAACTTGTTTGTGAAATATTGGTAGCTGCTGTTGCATTTGGTGCAAGAGGTGCATAAGATATTCGAGCCGAATCAATATAATTTACACTTAAAGTAAAGCCTTCTTCATTAATCTGCAATAATGGTAATCCAAAATTATTTCCAAGCCACTTATATTCAGTGATTTCCCTGTAAACAGGAAATCCAAAACCTAATGAATCAATGTAAATACTGTCGTATTGTTCAATTTCTGACTTTATACGCAGTGTTTGAAACGAACCATAAGGTGTTATCAAAGTTCCCCATCCATCAACAGTATTTACACGTTTTTTATAACTTGAAATATAAATCAAACCATCCAATTTAAATTCAAAACCTGATTCGGAAGAATCAACATTACTCATATTCATTGGAAATTCATACAGGATGTCAGGATCGTCATATTTTATCGGAATAGGAATTTCATTAAAAGAAAAAGCAAATCCAACATCCTTATATTCTGTATCTGTATTCTTATAGAATTGATAAATATCAGTAAATTCAAAGTTTGGAATAAAATCAATTTCACCGATAGGAGAAGCTATATTTGATATGATATAAGGGATAAAAACAATCTGATACAGAAGAGGAGTTGAAGTAACACTTACAAAAGTATCAACCTGCTGTGTTAATGGCAAAAGACTCGAAAAGTCCCATGTGTAATCCTCACCCGTCTGGGTATAAGCAATACCCTGAACAAAAACAGTTGAACTTAGCCGGATTGTGTCACCAATATTGGGCATATCATCATTGATAATTGTAATTTGCGATAATGCTACCATGCTTATTAAGCAGGTTAATAAAATAATCAATGTAATTTTTTTCATGTTTGTTTGATTCAATGGTATTATTTTGTTATTTTACGGGTAATCTTTTGAAACTGTTCAAGGTTCCAAGTTCAATGCTTTGCCACGTGAAATGCGACGCTTGCCCTGTGAAATTTAAGATACGAAAATATTTCATAAGGGAAGGAGCATATTTCATCGTGGTTCAAAGTTATATAGTATTCAACATAAAATTAATCATTTTTTTTCTTCTTCGGTTTCTTCTTTTTCTGCCGTTGAAAAATTTCAGCAAAACTGTTAAATTCTTTTCTGTAAAATATTCCGACTCCTTGTGTATATGGAGAACTTTGATCGTAAGAATAAATATCGTATGCTGAATTTACATTTGACCTGTTAAAAGCTCTAACCCTGAATCTTCCGTCTTCGGTTAATTTAACTTCAACATTTACATCACCAACAATATTACTTGCATTATCAGCAGTTTTTTCGCCCGTAACACCAAAACTTCCATCAATAGAAACCCTGTCATTGAATAATTGTGTAGAAAGCGCCACTTCAAGTTCTTCATCTGACACTTGATTACCTGGAATATAGTTTATACCTATATCAAAATCCTTACTAATTTGCGACAGCCAATTGCTTAACTGATTGGAAATTAACTTATATGATGAAGCTTCCAACGATGGTGTTGCAGTTGTATTATAACTAAAGCTTCCAAGCACTAATAAAGATAACATTTGTTGATTCATTTCTGCCTCATTAGTTGTATCAAGAACTGAATAAACCATTTGACGTGTTGCCTCATCCACATTTGGTAATAAGATACTAAAGTGAATATCAGGGTCAAAAAGCTTACCCTTTAATCCGAGAATACAATCAACATATACACGTCTGCCATAATTGACTGTAGAATCCATTTGCGGTCCTAAACCGTTAAGCGATGTTTTTACCTTGTACAATGCTTTTAAATCTACCTCAGCATCATAGGGGCTGCCTGTCCAGGAAATTTTCCCACCTTCAATAATACTAAATCGCTTGTTTACTAAATTTTGCATAGTAAAATGAAATACACCTTTTTTTATCACATAATCACCGACTATCCGAAAATAGCCTTGAGGATTTATTGATAAGTTTATATTTCCATTCCCATCGGCTTTAATAGTACCCATTTGTGACGGAAGAAATAACTGGATTTTTGCATCTGGTGTAATATTCAACTTAAAATTTATTGTAACTCCGGAAGTATTAACATTATAAATTGGTTTTTCTAATGCCGTATCACTTTTATTAATAAAAATTATATAATTCTGTTCAGATACATCTGCAGTAGTACTGATGGGTATATTAATATTGGTTCCTTTATTTGTAGTTACAGTAATGTTCAACATCAACTTGTTTAAGGGACCATTAATTTTTATATCTCCGCTAATATTTGCCTGTCCATAAAATTCACTGTTTAGGTAACTGTCGGTATTAAGGCAGGCGAAATCCTTTGGTTTGATATTAATATTAAATTTGAAGTTTTTAAGATTTTCATGGGTAATTCTTCCTGTACAAATTGCCTGGTTACCTAATGAATCGTATAAAACCATATCATTAAAAACTATTTCATTCTTATTAAAATCAATTTTATTTGCAAGCGAATAAACAACATTAAGATAATCTATCTTGAATTCGGTTCGCATCAGCTTAAGTTTTCCCGTTAAATCGGGCTTTGATGTTGAACCGCTTAACTTAAAATTACCCGATGCTATTCCTTTTAAATTTGATATAAAACCTGAAATAAACGGGTCTACTGCCCTTAATTTAAAATTTTGCAAGAATATTTCAAAATCCAGATTATTTGAATCCTTAGTAGGATAATAATATCCATTCAATGATAAGGTTTTACTCTTACCAATATTTCCTACATTAATAATTTCAATATTTGTGTATAAAGAATTTTGCTGGTAATTCCAGTTTGTTTTTAATTTTGCATTTCCCAATTTTTCATCATTAAAAACAAAATCATCAATTTTAATATTGGAAAAGAAATTCGGGGAATTATACAGATTAACTAAACTTAATTCGCCGTTAATAATTCCATCAAAATCAAGATTATCATTGCCAACAAGTATATCAAAATTAGAGAAATCCCAATTTTTAAATTTTAAATTAAAAGTATCAGTTGGTAATTTTGAAATTATTCCGTCAATTTCAAATTTTTGACGATCACCTCCCATTACTTCAAAATCATTAACTGTTATTGAAGATGTATCAATTTCAATGAAATTATCTTCACTTATCTTCCATACCGTGTCATTAATTATCATTTTTGCATTTACGATTTTTGCATCAATACGCTTACTGTTAATAAAATGAACATATCCATTAATATTACCTGTGTTCCGGTCATTAGCAGAGGTATCGTTCCATGAAATATTATAGATTATGCTGTCGCGATGAATATTAGTGCTAAAGACAGTATTTTCAACTCCCAGTGAAATGCTATCGGTTTCATTTGATTCTTTAAACAATATATTTTTACTACCTGTTTTTATAAAAATATCATCATTTTTTGATTTACATTCAATAAACCAATTTTCAAATTTAATCCCTTTATAAGTTATTAATGAAGAATTTCCGTTAATTGCCAAAAAATTCTGGCTTGAATTGTAACTTCCCGAAATTTCAGTATTTGGAATTACTAACAGATCAGGGTAAAATAATTCACTGACATTTGCCGTGTTTTTCAGATTGACTTGAAAGTCAAAGCTCTGAGTCAAGCTATCTTCAGGGATATCTTTAGCATCATTGTAGTAAACATCTATGTAATTGCTAAATAATTTTTTAAACGATGGGTACAGTTCTGTAAAAAGAAAATCACCTTTTAAGTCAACATCAATTATATCAGAATGTAATTGTATGTTTTTGTGGTTATTAGTATCCACTATTATAACTAATGCAAAATGATCAAGATAATATTTTTTATTTTTTTCATAATAAAAGGTGCTGTCAATCAAAATTTTACCCTGAATATCATCAAGATTATTACCAACAAAATTAATGTTCAAATTTGTTGAAAGCACAATAGTTGAATCTCTGTCCAATAAATTAAGCTGATATAATTTTGCATTTCTTATTTGTGATGAAAAATCAAACACAGGTAATTCTTCACTAAAATCAACCATGCCTTCAAAGTTGAGATTAATATTATCATCCAGAACATTAAGATGACCACTGAATTTTTTATCGGCTAATTCGCCTTTAATATCAATTTCATTATAATTATTTCCTTTAAAATCTAAAGAATCAACAACTCCATTCAAATCAATAACTGCCGATTCGGCAGTTAACCCTCTTCCTTTAATATCAATATTTAAATTTAATTTTCCAAAATAATCACTGATATTCAGAAATTTTCCCATATCAAAATTATTAGCTGTAATTTTTCCCTGATATTCAACAGTATCGGTTTGTTTATTGTCTTTTAACAACACATCAGTAGAAAACTCACCAATATCAGTTGAAAATTCGGCATTAGATACAAAATCATTATAAAAACCCGTAAATGTTCCTTTAATTTTTATGTTTCCAAAAGCAAGCAGTTCATCAGGCATGTTCAGATGATTTTCCTTTCCGGGAATCAAAAATGATTCAATATCATTTTTATTAATTGCAAAATCTTTTACTCTTGCATGAACAAATGTTTCTTTAATATCAGGTAATCCATTCAAATCAATATTTCCTATAAATTTTGTTTTATCACCATAATAAAACTTAAAATTTTTCGCCCTGAAATTACTTACCGTCCCTTTAATATCACCAGAAATCTTAATTATATTATTCATTACAAATAACTCAGGTGCAAAATATCCTATATCACATAGGTTTAACGCTGAAGTTCCAATTGTTGTTTTGATTTTTACATTGGTTAAAAAATCATTAAAATTTTCAAAACTTTTATATGTAAAAGCTAATTTCAATGAAAGTTCAGAATTATTAGTAATAATTTTCAGGTGGTCGGCTTGAATTAGTTGAGAATTCACTTTTAAATCACCTTTCAATTTTCGGATTTTAAAGCCACTTGTATCCTGTAATGATAAATTATTTATTTTCACCCAGATGGTGTCACTAATAATTTCAATATTCCTGAAATCCAAATTTAAACCCGATATATCTAAATCTGTAAAATTAATTCCCTCATGTGATTTAACTCTATCCTGATTCTGATACTTAAAACGTGAATCTATAATTTTTAAAACATTACATTGTATCTTCCAATCTTTTTTTTCAGATGTATCAATAACTTCTGATGATTTACCTGAATCAAAATAATCAATAATAAAATTAAAATTCATAGTTGAATCACCCTTGTATTTTATTAATCCGATTTCGGATTTTTCAAGAATCAGCTTGTTTACTTTAATAATGTTGTCTTTTATTTTCAGCTTCTGAATGTTCAGACTGAGATTTTCAACACTTAAAATCGTATTATCGTGTAAATCTTTAACTAATACATCGGATAGAACAATATCAAAAAAATTTGAAATTTTCACCCTTCCTATCTTGATTTCGGTATGTAATTCCCCGGAAAGATAATTAGCTGCAGATTGTGCTAAAAATGTCTGAACAAACGGGTTTTTTAAAAGAAAATATAATGACACCGGTAATGCAAGAATTACCATGAAAGTATATATTAATATTCTTCTAATCCTTTTTTTGATAACTTTGTTCTTTAAAAAATTGTACAATTACCAAATTAAAATGAGTACTTTTATTTTAGGTATTGAGTCTTCGTGTGACGACACTTCTGCGGCAATTATAAAAAACACCAAAATTCTTGCCAATATTGTTGCAAATCAGGAAGTACACAAAAAATACGGTGGTGTTGTTCCTGAATTGGCATCAAGGGCACATCAGCAAAATATAATACCTGTGATTGAAAGTGCCTTACAAAAAGCAAAGATAAATAAAAAACAACTTAATGCAATTGCTTTCACTCGCGGTCCGGGGTTGCTTGGTTCATTACTGGTAGGTACTTCATTTGCCAAATCTTTTGCACTGGGATTAAATATTCCGTTGATTGAAGTTGACCACCTGCAGGCGCATATTCTGGCACATTTTATTGAAGATGAAGAAAATAAATCAATACCTGAATTTCCTTTTTTATGTCTTACAGTCTCAGGAGGTCATACTCAAATAGTTATAGTAAAGGATTATTTTGACATGGAGATAATTGGGAAAACTATTGATGATGCGGCAGGAGAAACATTTGATAAAGCTGCAAAAATTCTCGGACTCCCCTATCCCGGCGGACCGGAAATTGACAAATACGCCCAGGAAGGCAACCAGAATATTTTTAAATTTCCCGAACCTGACATCCCTGATCTGAATTTTAGCTTTAGCGGTTTAAAAACATCATTTTTATATTTTATCAGAGACAGGCTAAAAGAAAATCCCAGGTTCATTGAACAAAACCAAGCCGACCTGTGTGCTTCAATACAATTAACCATTATCAATGTGTTGATGAAAAAATTAAAAGCAGCAGCAAAAAAAACCGGCATAAAACAAATTGCAATAGCTGGAGGAGTCTCAGCCAATTCTCAACTCAGGAAAGTTCTTAAAAACACAGAAAAAGAACTGGGCTGGAAGGTTTTTATTCCCAAATTTGAATATACAACCGACAACGCAGCTATGATAGCCATTACAGGATACTTTAAATTTCTAAAAAAAGATTTTACCGATCAGAAAGCGGTGCCTTATGCTAGGGCTTCATCTCAATAAACTTATCTTCAAGTACAGGCGATAAACTTTGTCTTTGCCTGTTATAATGAAAATAATAATCAGGCAAAACATTTTCGGGAAGGTGCTTTTTTATGTAATCATTCATAATATAATCATAAATATAAGCTGCATATTCTTTACCCAAAAACTCTGCAAAATCATAGATGTCGTCAACTGTAAGCGTATCAATTGTATATTTATATTTAACCTCCCACGTAAAAGGCATTTGCCTGAAACTGCCCTCAATATCATCAAAAGTATAATCACTTGCAAATAAAATTTTACATTCCTGATCTTGTGTATTCAACTCTGTTATTTCAAACCATGAATTAATATTTACAGCATTAAGGTCAAATTCCATATAATATAGATCGCCATCATTGAAAAATTCTTCATCTCTCACGGGCATAATATATTCCTCAAGTTCTATCTGGGCAATATTTACAATAAATGACGGTGATGGGATAAGCATAAAAGTATCAGTCTGGCTTTCAGTAAAGATTTTAAAACCATATTGTTTCAAGCCACTCGTCAGACTATCTATGTATTTTTTCAAAATAATTGAATCTGATATATTCTGAATATAAAGGCTGTTTGCAAATAAAGTGGAGTCCAATGTCCATTCATTAATGCTATCGGCATTTTCAATTTCAAACTCCTTAAGGCTGGTCTTGTAAACATAATCCGGAATAAGGATAAGCACTGAACCTGGCTTATTCAGTTCAATGTATTGTTTTGCAATTTTTCTTTCAATACTGCATGAAAACAACAAAAACGATGTGATTACAAAAAATATAAGCAAATAATATTTACGTACTAACAGAATAATTTTCACAAAATTTATTCGTATGGACATATTATTTGTTTAAAATGTTTGTTCCATGTTCCAAGTAGAAGGTCTCAGTTACCGATCACTGATTACTTGTTTAATTTTTTTCTTTTTATATCTGGTAAGCGGTTTTGAAACCAATAATCTTTTGTTGATTCTAACTTGCTAAAACTGTTTTAAATTAGTATAAACAGTCAAGTAATTTTTAATCGCTATTAAGCTTTATTAAAAACTTATTTCTATAAGTCAAGAATCATTTGCTGACTGTTATCAGTTTTATTTTCTTCCGGTGCTTCTTTAGTTTCTTTTTTTCTCTGGGTTTTTATATCATTCTTTTTTTCTTCAACTTGAGTATCAACAGTCATCTTATTTGTTGTTTCAGGGCTTTCCTGTTCAGTTATTTCTTTTTCCTGATAAGGCAGTGGTTCTAATATAACAATCTTTTTTATTTCTTTATTTGAGATACGCTTACCTCTTGCCTTATAACTTTTTACGGCAATAAAATCAGCTAATTGAATAATTTCATTTTCAACACTTCTTTTATCTGATTTTACATCAAAAAACACTTCTATCCTTGGTAAGCTGTCAAGACTGATATTTATTAATTCGGCATCGGGATGTTCACCAATAAAAATAACTTTTTTAGTTCCATTGCTTTGTTGGTCAATCTGAAATCTTTTAATATAATATTTTTTCTGATTTCCCTCAAGATAAACAACAGAAATTATTTTATCAGGATTGAACTTTTCAATTCTTATCATATCTTCATCAAAATGTGTTGATAAGTCGTAATTAACCAGTTTATAAGTTCCGTTCTGCATTATTGTAAGTATTTTATCATCACCTTTAAAAGCACCGAGATATTCACCGCGTTGTTCGGTATTAAGGCGTTTTACAATATCGTCATACCAGATATTCCTAGCTCCAAGTGTAGAAACACCCTCTTCTCTCTGAATAATATTTTTAACTATATGGCGTGTAAGAATATTCCCTTTCGAGCTTCTTCCTTTTATAGTCAGATCGCTAAAATCATATTCAAAAGCTAACTTTTTAAGTTTGGGTTTTGGTTTTAAATTAACTTTTACAATTTCTGCTTCACCATTAGGATTAGCAGTAAAATACAAAATTTTTGTACCTTCAGTACCCTTAGTCAGGTTATACTCTTTATCTCGTGTTATTCCTTTTACAGGAAAGCGTTTTACCATAGTTTTACCTCTTCTGCCATCACGATAGATCATATTATAAATTGTCCTGTCATCATTTTTCTTAAAAACATCAATATGAATAATATTTTTCCCAACAAATGTTTTCGTTGAAACTTTTGTCACCAAAAAAGCACCATCAGAACGAAATACGATAATATCATCAATATCAGAGCAATCACAAACATATTCATCTTTTTTAAGGGAAGTGCCTGCAAAACCTTCTTCGCGGTTAACATAAAGTTTTTGTGAAGCGGCTGCAACCATAGTAGCCTGTATAATATCAAAATTTCGTATTTCGGTTTTTCGTTCCCTGCCTTTACCGTATTTCTTTTTAATTTGTTTATAAAAATTTATTGCATAATCAATCAGGTGTTCAAGATGATTATCTACTTCATCAAGCTCAAATTCGATGTCTTTAATAATTTCTTCAGCTTTTAATGAACTGTATTTTGATATTCTTTTAATTTTTATTTCAGTTAACCTGATAATATCTTCTTTTGTGATTTCCCTGAAGAATTTGCTTTTAAACGGTTCTAATCCTTTATCAATAGCCTCTAAAACCGATTCCCATGTTCTACATTTTTCAATATTACGATATATCCTTTCTTCAATAAAAATCTTTTCCAAAGAGGAAAAGTGCCATTGTTCATGAAGTTCATTTTTTCTGATCTCCAGTTCCATTTTAAGAAGCGACACCGTATTATTTACTGAAGTTTTTAGTATTTCTTTAACTCCGGCAAATTTAGGCTTACCCTTTTCAATTACACATGAATTAGGAGAAATTGAAATTTCGCAATTAGTAAATGCATATAAAGCATCAATAGTTTGATCGGGTGAAACACCGGGTGCAAGATGGATAATTATTTCAACATCTCCGGCTGTATTATCATCAATTTTTTTGATTTTTATCTTACCCTTGTCATTAGCTGAAACAATTGAATCTATTAAATTAGTTGTATTTGTTCCGAAAGGAATTTCAGTAATAACTAATGTTTTTTTATCCCGTTGATTAATTTTTGCTCTTATCCGAACCTTTCCCCCCCTGATTCCATCGTTATACCTTGAAAAATCTGCCATACATCCGGTTTGAAAATCAGGGAAAATCTCAAAATCCTTTTCTTGTAAAACATTTACAGAAGCATCAATCAGTTCATTAAAATTATGAGGTAAAATTTTTGATGCCAAGCCAACTGCAATACCTTCCACACCCTGTGCAAGCAACAAAGGAAATTTAACAGGCAATGAAACAGGTTCTTTGTTTCTTCCGTCATAAGACAACTTCCATGAGGTTGTTTTGGGATTAAATAAAACATCAAGTGCAAATTTGGATAAACGAGCCTCAATATAACGCGGTGCTGCGGCACCATCGCCGGTCAGGATATTTCCCCAGTTTCCCTGTGTATTAATCAGCAGGTCCTTTTGTCCTAATTGTACCAATGCATCACCTATTGAAGCATCGCCATGCGGATGATATTTCATGGTATGACCAATAATGTTTGCAACCTTGTTATATCTTCCATCATCAAGCTCTTTCATTGCATGCAAAATTCGCCGGTGAACGGGTTTTAAACCATCATAAATATCAGGAACCGCCCTTTCAAGAATTACATACGAAGCATAATCCAAAAACCAGTTTTTATACATCCCAGAAAGATGAATGGTTTTGTGCAACTCGCCGGAACTACTTTTGCTTTCCTCAAAATTTTGTTCCAAGTCTTTATTTTCTTCTTTTATATCCATTTGATTGTTAGTCTTCTTAAATTTAACTTATTAATGAGTCTGGTTTAAAAGATCAATTTTATTTATTAATAAATTCTATTATCAGTACTGACTGACTTGCCCCGACTTTAAGTCGGGGAATAAAAACAATACTAATCTTACCCAAGGCTTTAGCCCTCATATCTCTTATTTCCAAATCCTTATAATCAACACTTCTGCTGCTAAAAAAATCAGCGCTAAAATAATAAATAACTTCCAAAGTTGTATTCCTTTGTTTAAATCACTCAACGCCTGTGATAACGTCCTGTCACCAACATCAAGAACCAAAAAATTCTTTAAATTATTACTGCTGATAATACTATTTAAATCATCAATCTTATATGAGCCGAGATTTGATTCCCTGCGATCGTAATTAAATGAAATACCGATAATATTTTTTTCACCATTCATTAACATATAGTTACCTGCTTGTTTAATCTGATCATACATGTTCATGCGTAAGCTGTTATTAATATATTTTTGTCCTGGGATTATTTCAAAATCAGCATTCTCCTTTTTAATCTTATAAACATCATCCTTTTTAAGCTGCGCCTGATTAAGTTCAACATATTCATTACTTCCTATTGTATAAAATAATCTATTCCCAATATCGCTTAACAAAGCAATTTTATACATAACAGGTACAAATATTGCATGTTTTGTAAAATTACTAAAAGAGGTTTCAAAGGGCACAGCAAACAGATATAATTTCCCATATCCGGATGGTACAACACTTAAAAACTCATCTCCATTTTGAATTTTCAATAATGGTTCAATTTCAGACCGGCTTAAGCGGGTAAATTTAAAATGTTTTAAAACTACAGGCAAATCTATGATTCTGTTATCTTTCCTGTTAGTTGTGGGATCATCTTCAAAAACATCATTAAATATTTCGTTATCAAAATTTATATAATCAACCTTGGTATTAAAAGTATCCAAACCTGAATACCAAGCAGCATTCATTGTTAATAAAAAATTTTTATACGAATCAAAATCCATTTTTCCGGAAGGAAGAACAACAAGTGACCCACCATTTTCAACAAATCGTTTTAATTCCTGTCCCAAACCCGATGAAATCTCATCCAGCTTGTTGATAATTACCAATTTATAGTTTTTTAGCGATGAATAATCAAGATAACTCTTATAAGAATTATCAAATACAAATGATGTATCCCCTCCGAAAAGTGCTTTCAGATAAATATTTTCTTCGGTGCCATTAATACATAAAACAGGTATTTTGTCAGATACAAAATATGAAAAATAAAAAATGTCATCATAAACAACCGGATAATCGGTAATTTCAATAAAACCGTTTTGAATACCTGTTTCGTAATTAGTAAACCGCAGAATTATTTCCGTTTCAGAACCTGCTTTTACATCAACGCTTGCTATTGCTTTTTGATTGCCGTTTATCTTTAATTTTACAGGTATCTTTTCCATATCATTATCATAAGTATTTTTTATTCTAACGCTTAGTTTTTCATTTTGATTAACATGATGAACGGGCGATTCAAACCAGCAACTGTCAATATACAGATTGCCGGTGTTGCTGGGATAAACAGGAACAAAATAATTGATTATGGTAGTGTCCTCATCAATCTGGTCAATATCGGAAATACTTATCTGAAGATCAGATATAAGATAAGATATTTTATTTTCTGTTTGACAAGTAGAAAACCTATCGTTTTGACGTTTTACAACGTCTGAGATATTTTTTACCGAAGGTGAAACCTGAATCTCATCAAGCATTTCAATAAATTCATCCCTGCTTACAAAACGCTGATGCCTGCCTTCAAAATCATTTGTAAGTATTTGAAAAAGGTCGGAAGAATTATAAGCCTGTGCAATTTCGGCAGCTTTATTTTTCGCCTCGTCAATCAAAAATCCATTAGTTGACCTTGCTTCCATGCTAAACGAATTATCAATAAAAATACTTACTGCACTTTTTTCATCCTGACTAATAATATTTTTTGATAATGGAATATAAGGTTGGGCAAATGCCAGAACAAGACAAATAATGGCAAGTATCCGCAAAATAAGAATAATCAAATGCTTCAGTTGGGATTTCTTTTTGGTTTCCTGCTTTAATTCCCTGAGAAATTTAACATTTGTAAAATAGACCTTTTTAAACTTTCTGAAATTAAATAAATGAATAATCACCGGAATAGACACCGCAAAAAGTCCGAATAAAAAATAAGGATTTACAAATTCCATAATAAATACTACTCCAAAATTTTATACTATTTTGATATTATGTGCTTTGACCAATTCCAGCTATAACAAGCTATGGAAAAGCAAAATTAATTATTAATATTTTTCCTGCATGTTTAAGTTATTAACATTACACATATTCTAATTATTGTTTAAGCGTTATTTTAATAGGAAAAGAAGCAGGCCGGTTACCCTACTGGCTTACATTTCTTCGCTGGTTATCCATATGGGCCCATGCGGGCTAATGAAACGAAATAAATCCGTATGGACTTCGTGTCGTTGGTTACTGGTTATTGGTTACTGGTTTGACCATTGACCATGCCTGAATAACGTTGACCGTTTTTAACCTTTTTTTTAATTATGTAATATATATGTTGACTTTTTCTTTTTTGCTTACTTTTTTCCTTATTTTAGCACACAATATCTTAAATTTATTGGTTAAAATTTAAATCAATAACTAAATAAAATAAATTATTACAATTGATTAGTGAAATACCCAAAAATGATAAAAAATGAAATTAACAGTCCTTGTTGACAATAATACTCTGATTGACCGGTATTTCTATGGCGAACCAGGAGCATCTTATTTTATTGAAGATGAAGGTAAAAAAATTTTATTCGACGTAGGATATTCTGATGTGTTTATTAAAAATGCACAAAAGCTAAATATTGATCTATTAAATTTAGATTTTGTGGTTCTTTCTCATGGACACCTCGATCATACCTGGGGTTTAGATCCTCTGATCAGACTCTATACAGAAGCAATAATAGAAAACTTAAATCACAAGAATCCTATCATCATAGCTCATCCTTTAACATTTTATTCTAAAAAAAATAATGGTTTGAATGAAATAGGTTCTATTATTTCAGAAGTGAAGTTATCTAAGCATTTCAATATTAAATTGAGTAAAGAACCCGTATGGCTAACAAAAAAACTTGTTTTTCTTGGAGAAATAGAAAGAAAAAATGATTTTGAAGCTAAAATACCAATTGGTAAAATTGTGATAAACAACTCTGAAAATGATGATTATTTATTAGATGATTCTGCTTTAGTTTATAAGTCATCAACAGGTTTGATTATTATTACAAGTTGTTCTCATTCAGGAATTTGTAATATTATAGAATATGCAAAAAAGATTTGTGAGGAAAATAGAATAACAGATATAATCGGAGGATTTCATTTACTTGAGCCTTCAAAGGAACAATTACAAGGCACTTTAGAATACATGAAAAAATTGAAACCCTATGAAGTGCATGCTTGTCATTGCACTGATTTGAATTCAAAGATAGCATTATCGAAAGTAATAAATCTTATAGAAGTGGGTGTTGGATTAAAACTTGAGTATAAATAATTATATATGAATTATGTGCTAATGTCGCACAAATTTAAGAATATAATGGAAACAAAGCCGGATATTAAATATAGAATATTAAATATTACATGTTTGCTTTTCAACAATTAATTTACTATATTTGCATAAATCAATCATAATCATTTAAAATGGAAAATCTTAATAAAGAAGAAATAATTAAAATAATCCTGAACCATTTGACAAAAGAGCAAAAAGATCAATCAATTATTTATTTGAATTATGAACCATACAAAAGTGGAGATATTATCAATATTGGCAGAACGAGTATTGAAGTAAAAAAAACCAGCTATTTAGCATTTGTAGATCTCCAACCCCGCCTAAACTGGGGGCATTCATGCATATATATTCTGATTGATTCTAAGACATTTGAAACCGAACTGTTTCATGAGCAGTTTCCTGTTTTTTATGAAGATTATCCGGAAAGCTACAGAGTACTCTTAAGATATGGATCAAAACCCTCTAATGACAGGCATTTTAATGTTTACGATTAGTAAACTTAACATTCGCTAGAAATACTTTCTACGAAAAATATTTTCTATAAATAATTCCTTTTATATAAAATCCGATTTATTATATACCGATACGGAACGAATCCATACGGACAAGTTTTACCAATTTTAAGTTGTTGTTCCTACCCGCCTGCCAAAGTAATACGGCGGGCAGGCCGGCATAACTGCTTCTAATAGAATCCCGAAGTCTCGGGATCGCTTTTTTAATAAGAAGCAGTATATATTATTATTTAGATTGATTTTAAATTCAATTTTTCTTCTTCGTATGGGGTTACTTTTTATCAATTTTCGGAACTAATAATAGTAGACTTATACTGAATTTATTAAAAATAAAAGTATATTAATATTTAAACAAACTTAAAACAGGAGGTAATAATGAAAATTAAAAATGAAATTAAAAGTAAAATTAAGAAAGAAGTTCTTAGTGGCTTGAAAAGAATGAACTGTCAGAAAGATTTCAATATTTATTTAAAAAATGATATAATAGATACTGGAGTTAAAATGAATGCAGGTTTACAAAAAATTGACATCCCCAAAAAAACAGCCTTTGTTCTTATTGATGAGGCTCCAACTTTAAACTGGGCACATCCCTGTGAACATATTTTATGTGATTCTGAAACCGGAGAAATATATAATAGAATAAAAGCAAGCTTCCCTCCGTCAGAATTTATGAGAAATCCGGAAAGTTTTGAGGATATTCACACTCCTGTCAAAAGAAAAAATGTGTTAAAAGACAGGAAACTTTCTACTTCACCTATTCCGGCAATAACAAATGCATTAAATAATGCCAGGGGCGACAGGTATGCTATATTGTTTTCCGGTGAGTCAGACAACAGACATGTTAATGATATGGAATTTCTTTACCGGACCCTTATTGATATTTACGGCTTTGATGCTAATAAGATCACGGTTTTAAATCATGATGGCACACTAAATTATAATGGTGGCCCAAAACCGGTCAATAATTGGCCTGGAGATAATACGGCTTACCAGATGCCTGTTGATGATGAAGGAACAGGTGTTGCTCTTGAAAATGCCTTAGATGATCTGAAAACAGAATTAAAAAAAGATGATTTTCTGTTCATACATTCTAATAATCATGGATATGGCCCACCAGATCCATTATACCCTATAAGTGGTTTATGTGCCTATAAAAATATAGGTTGGGTTGAATATTCTTCCACTGCTTTTGGGAATAAACTTGCTGAGTTACCTGAATTTGCTGTATTAATGGTGATGATGGAACAATGTCATTCCGGTGGATTTGAAGATGCAGTAATTGATAACAGCACTGCAAAATGGACTCATTTTTCAGCAGCATGCGAAGAAGACAGAAATTCTAACGGAGGGGCAGATTTTGACCCGTTTGCATTGGATTGGATTGCTGCAGTAACTGGTCAATATGCTGATGGTGGCGCTCTTTCACAGGTGGTTGATACAAATACTGACGGAAGGATTTCTGCAGCTGAAGCACATACTTACGCTGATGATGTTGTAGTTGCGCATTGGGGTTATTTGGATACACCGGTAGAAGCTGAATCACCTGCCGGGGCAGGAGATAATATTTTTCTTGGTTATCCTGCTCATGACTTATATTTACGAGATAATCTTGAAGATCATGGCCGTGAACCTCTTATTGATGGTGGTATTTCATGCAGCCCTGATGTAATAATTTTTAATCAGGAATTACTTGATCCCGAAGCTGTTTTGGGAACTTCTTCAGCACTTGGCCAGGCGAATCTTGGTGAACCGGTGGAATTCGGACAAAACAATTACATCTATCTCAGAGTTCATAACAGAGGAAATAATGCTACCGGAGGAACAGCCAGCGTATATTGGTCACCCCCTTCAACTTTTCCAACTCCAGCTTCATGGAATCTTGTTGATCAAATAACTATCCCATCTGTTCCTTCAAATAGTGTTAAAGTTGTTGGTCCTATGGTTTGGCCTTCAGGTGATATTCCTGCTCAGGGACATTATTGTTTTATTGCATTGATAAACAGCGGTAATGATCCTGCACCAGACCCGGCTACTATTCTTTCGATAAATGATTTTTACAACTTCATCAGGGGAAATAATAATGCAACATGGAAAAACTTTGATGTAATAGATATGTTTGCAGGCTCAGTTAACCGTCTTGATTTCCATATACAAGGATGGTCGGGTAATAGTATTTATTCAGACCTTCAAATTGATCTGAGTTCTTTACCAGCAGGTATGGAAGTGAATTTGAAGATATTAAAAAGATTATGTATTGAGGCTTCAACTGATGGTTTATCAAAAACTAACGAATCAACACTTTACTTTTATTATAGTGTCTTATCTGGAAGAAAATCTTATTTGCGTAATATCAAATTGAAATCAAACGATAATTGTATAGCCAAACTGGAGTTTATCTTGCCTGATTCAATACCGGATGGAGGATATGAGATATCAGTAGCACAATTAGTTGATAACCTCGAAATGGGTCGTATTACTCAATTACTCGCTGTGGGAGATCATCCATTTATAGCAAATAAAAACACAAAAGAACTGCATAACAATAATTGCCAATGGGTAAAAAAGATGAATAGCAAAAATAAAATTGCCTACAAAGAAATCCCACGTGCCATTAAACATAATTATAATGGCTGCAGGTATTGTTTACCAGATTATGATACAGATTAACCCGTTTTATTCATACAAGAACATAGTGAATTGTATGAATGTGCGATGGATAGAGGGAAGCAAAACGGGAAACCCCGATTTAGAAATACCCAAATTTGGGGATTGAAAAGAAACCAAATTTGTTGGTATTTCTTAATCGC
>JADFUO010000160.1 GCA_015222115.1 Bacteroidota bacterium
GAATAAAAGAAACCTGTTGGTTCAATTTATTCAGATTGTCTTTTATAGGTGCTATTATTATTTTATCGGTTTCTTGTCTTTTATTTTTTAAATTATTATCATTAAACCATTTATTTAATTCTGATTTATTAAATATGTTGTAAATAATTTCATGAATTTTATTATAAATAGAGGTTGAATCACTATCATCAATAATTTTAGAAAAATTATAAAAATCATTTCCATCCATTGCTTCAACTAAATAAAACCTGTTTTGAAAAGTCTTTACTAATTTTTTCCTTGCATTAATATTTTGACTTACAGGATAAATGATTAATAAACTTCTTTCAGAATCCAAAAGCGTTCTTATTCTTTCATTATATTTTTCATTCCAAGAATAAATATCATTTTCTGCAATTTGTAAAATCTCAATACCTGATTCATATTGATTTAAATCTATATCTTTTTCGTTTTCTAATTTGCTTCTTATCTCTGTTAATTCATCACCTAATTGCGGACTGGTGTTTTTCCATCTCCATGGTTCAGTTAATTCAAAACGAGCATTTGCAAAGTTTTTTAAATCTGTGTCCCAATTGACTAATTCTTCTCCGTTAAAATCGAAAATTCCTTGAAGTGGATCACCTAATATATAAATCGGCAGAATATCTGATAATGCCATTATGAATTGATGTCGATTTACAGTGCAATCCTGATATTCATCAACAAATAATCCTGTATAAGTTAATTGAATGACATCTTTTATTGGTTTTATTTTTACCAAACTTGTTGCTTTTTGAATAATAAAATTAAAATACTCTTTGCTGTTCTTTTGTTCAGGAATATTATCTTCACAATAAAAAGCATTGACATACTTTTGAGCAAAACTGTCAATCGTTTCAATATGATATTTGTTGCTGGCTATACCACTTTTCTTTATTTTTTCTTTAAGCGATGCAACCCCCGCATGTGTATGGGTTAATACTAATTGGGCTCCCTCTGTATATCTTAAACTCTCTGCGATTGTATGTGTTTTCCCATAGCCTGCAGGAGCAATTAATAAACTTTTAGGTTGAGAAACAAAATTCTTATATAATTGACTATAATCAACCATTATCAATCCATTTTGATAAGTCTATTAACTGCTTCCCGAGCGTTGTGTTTTGTATTTCCTTAAAATACTTGAAAACAACTGTTCCTAAATATTCTCCATGATCAATACGTTTAAACCATCGCATGTCTTTAGCTGTTTTACCAAGTTCTTCTCTTTTTGTAGCCGAATCTGTTTCTTGCCAATTAGTTGTTAATGATTCTGTACATCTACTATTAACACTGTCTTTAACAGCTTCCTCTGATAACTTTTTTTCTTCATAACCAATCAATTCCCTTATTGCATCCCAAGGTAGATCTTTAAACAACTGGTTCTCAATAGCATTTCCTTGTTCACAATCAACTACTTTAATTCCAGTATTTTTCAATTCTTCTTTCTTACTATTTATCCCGTTATCATCAGAATCACAAAACAGACACACCTCGAAACCTGATTTTTTAAACCCTTCGCAATAAGCAATAATATTAGAGCCTGTCCCATCGGCAAATCTTACTCCTAAAAATGAAGCGTTCTTTTTCCCCTTCTGTGTTCTGAAATGATTCAATGCACGACAGATACCTATTTCTGTTGCGCCTTCACAAACAATGATTCTATTTGCAAAA
>JADFUO010000028.1 GCA_015222115.1 Bacteroidota bacterium
AAAAGTGAAGCGAAGCAAGCGACACGAAGTCCATACGGATTCACTTCGTTTCATTAGCCCGCATGGGCCCGTATGGGATAAAAGTCTTTAACGAAATAAAATTTGTTAAAAAAACAAGATTTTATTTTGTAATATTATGTCATCCTGAAAAATATCGGGAGTTATATGTTTAAAATCTAAAAATCCTCTTCAAAATCAATATCCGTTTCTTTATCCCTTTGTTTTTCATTTTTGTAATTATTAATTCGATAGCTTAGACTTAATGTAACAATTTGAGATTCTCTTTTAAAATTATTACAAGAATAAAATCCCTCACCGCTTGTAATATAATCAAACTTCATTGTTCCGAAAATATCACTAACTTTTAAAGTAGTTGTTAAATTGCGGTTAAAAAAATCTTTTCGTAATGCAATATTTGCTGCAAAAAAATCTTCCCTTTTTCCCTGAGCCGTTACCGACGGACCTTTATAAAAGCCCACTATCTGCAAACGAGCAGACTTATTAAACTTAAAGATTGTATTTAACCTTCCATCAAAATTAGTACTGTTTTTATTGACGTCTGCATTAATTATTTCGCCCTCAAGCCGGTAATTATAAAGATTTATGCTTGCATTAATTTGTAACCATTTTGTTGCATAAAGATTTGCCATTATTTCCGTACCCAAAGCATAATCCTTATCTAAATTTTCAAAAGTGATCATCATAACGTCCTTTTCATGCAATGTTCTGATTCTTGTAATTTTATCATTAGTGATGCGATAATATGCTTCTACCGAAATAAATGATGATTTTATCATTTTTTGATAGCCTAATTCGTAAGAATCTATATATTCGGGTTGCAGGTCGGGATTACCTATTCTGATATTATATGTGTTCAGATAATTGGGAAACGGATCTAAATACCTGCCTCTCGGGCGGTTAATCCTACGGCTATAGCTTGCCATAAGCTGATGATCGTTTGGAAACTGATGCGATATATGAATTGTGGGAAACATATCAATACGATTTATTATATAAGCATCAGGTGATTGTTCATTTTTGATATTCCTGTAAGTATATTCACCACGCAAACCCAATTGGTAATGAACCTTTTTTATATTATCCGAAAAAATAAAATATAATGAGTGAATATTACGTGTAAAATCCATTTCATTATTATCCTCTTTATTATTGACCCAAATATTCTGACCTGCATCAAATTCATTATATTTATATTTATTGTTTTTATAATTCATCCGGCTTTGATATCCTGCTTCAATACGTCCCTCAGTCCGAATCGGCTTTGAATAATCTGCTTTTACTCTAAGATCCCATGAATTTCCATCTTCTTCAGTCATGATACTACTTGGATTATCATCAATAATTATCCAGTCATTATTTGAAATATATTCATCCATATTTTCAGTAATATCACTTTTTCTTTTGGAATAGTAAGCCATTGCTGATAATTCATGACCATTGTCACTAAACTTATGAATAAAATTAGTTGTAACATTATAATAATTTCCTTCCCGTTTCATTGAACTTTTGGCAATGGAATAAATGTCGGATGATTCGGGAAAGGTATATGAATGAAGATTGGAATTAAAATCACGTCCAAATTTGTAATAGCCGTATTTTCCAAAAAAGGACAAAGTAGATTTTTTATCAGGATAATAATCCAAACCTGCATTAAAACTATATCCGTCAGGTATTTTCATACGTTCTATATCCGATATCAAATATGCAGTAGTATCCCTGGAATATGTTTGTTGCTCCCACTGGCCAGTTACTTTCATTTCGCGCTTATAATAATCCATACCACCAAAGAGATTAATTTTACCGGTTCGGTAATTCAGTAAAAAATCCGAGCTGTATTTATTACCTGTTGCTACCGAAGCATTAACAATACCGTTAAAGCCGGGTTTGATTTGTTTTTTTAAGATAACATTAATGATACCTGCAATGCCATCAGGGTCATATTTAGCAGAAGGATTTGTAATTATTTCAATTTGCTCAATTGTATTTGCCGGTATTTGCTGCAGGGCATCACTACCTTCCAGCACACTTGGACGACCATCAATTAAAACAGTGAAATTGGAACTACCACGTAAGCTGACATTTCCTTCAATATCAACATTAACCGAAGGAGTATTTTCCAAGGCTTCAATAGCCGAACCTCCTGCAGAATTAATATCCTGACTCACATTTATTACTTTTTTATCGATTTTATATTCTATTAAAGAACGGTCCGCAACAATTTCAACTCCTTTTAAATTTTCTGAGGATTGCTTTAATTTTATAGTACTTAGATTAATTGACTTTTGTTTTGGATAGATTTTAATATTTTTAATAATTATTTTTTCATACCCTATAAAATTGGCTTTTAAATAATACATGCCAAATGGAAGATTTTCAAGCTTAAATACCCCATCCGCATTGGTAACTGTTCCTGTTACCATACTGGAATCTCTTTTTTGGAATAAAACAACATTGGCATATTCCATTGGCTGGTTCAAATCGGCATCAATAATTTTACCGGTAATAATTCCCTCCTGAGGCATAGAACCGGAATTTCCTCCCTGTGGACGCTGAGCCATTGTGTAATAAACTGTTAATAACAGGAAACTGCTAATAAAAAGTAATTTATGCTTCATAATTCGGGTTAAAAATATTGAAAATTTTTATCATTAGACACTACTATATTAAAAAACTTGCTATTAAATTACCGAAATTGTGTATTTTTGTTCTTTGGTTATATGTTCCATAGGTAAAATCAGAAGTTAATAAATTGATAAATGAGTAAGAGGTTTTATAATTATACAAGTCTTAATACATCTGAAATAAGGCAAACATAAAAAATACACAATCAAATTTCCTAATTTTAAGAAACACATGAATAGAGTAGTTATTACAGGTATCGGAATTTATTCTACTATCGGGAAAAATCTTGATGAAGTTAAAGAATCATTGTATAACGGGAAATCAGGGATAGTTCTTGATCAGGAAAGAAAGGAATACGGATACAGGTCGGGGTTGACTGGTAAGCTTGAACGTCCGAAATTAAAGGGTTTAATTGACCGACGGTCACGGGTTGGTATGGCTGAACAATGCGAATATGCTTATATTGCTACTGTGGAAGCATTGAAAAATGCAGAAATTGAACAAGAACATTTAGACAAAAATGAATTTGGCATTATATACGGGAACGATAGCTCAACAATACCTGTTATTAAAGCTGTAGATATTATAAGAGAAAAAAGAGATACTGTTCTTGTAGGTTCAGGGTCTGTGTTTCAATCAATGAACTCAACTGTTTCAATGAATCTCGCTGTAATTTTCAAATTAAGAGGAGTTAATTTTACACTTAGCGGGGCTTGTGCAAGCGGTTCGCATTCAATAGGGATAGGATATTTTTTAA
>JADFUO010000004.1 GCA_015222115.1 Bacteroidota bacterium
CCTCCAATTAATAAATCCATATAAAATTTATGGAAATCCTGAAAAAAATTAAACATTCGATAGCCAGGTATTATTTAAAAAATAAATTAACAAAAAATACAAGGGAAAGAAGGCTCATTAGTCTGAAAGATGCCAAAGATATTGGTATACTTTACTTATTGACAAATAATCAGGACTATATGGCAATCAGCAAGTTTGTAAAATTATTGCAGGACCAAAATAAAAGAGTGAAAGCTTTGGGCTTTGTAAAACAAAAACATTTAACAAACCGGTTTTTACCGAAACTTTCCTTTGATTTTTTCTCTAAAAAAGATTTAAACTGGTATGGTAAGCCATCAAACGTTTTCATTAAGGATTTTATTGAAAAAGACTTTGATATTATTATTGATATGAGTCTTCAGGATAATTACCCTTTACAATACATCTCAGGAGTGTCAAAAGCAAGATTAAAGGTTGGTAGGTTCGGAGAAAATAATTCGTATATTTATGATGTAATGATACAAAATAAAAAAAATACCAGGCTTGACAAGTATATAAATGAAGTACACCATTATTTGTCTATCTTAAAACCAAAAAATAATGTATAATAAATTAAAAGGTACCGGAGTTGAAATAGTCACTCCTTTCCACAAATACGGAACAATTGATTTTACATCACTGGAAAAAATTATAGAACATGTAATTAAAAATAATATTAATTACATTGTTGCCTTGGGAACTACAGGCGAATCCGTATCATTATCAAAGGATGAAAGAAATGCTGTTATAAATTTTGTGATTGAAACTGTTAATAAAAGAGTTCCTGTTGTAATTGGTATTGGATGCAATAATACACAGGAAGTAATTAATTTGATCAAAGCTCAATCATTTGATGGGATTGATGCAATATTATCGGTAGCACCTTATTACAACAAGCCACAGCAAAGAGGAATATATCAGCATTATAAATCAGTAGCAGGGGCTTGCCCTGTTCCTGTTCTTTTATACAATGCTCCGGGACTGACGAGTTGTAATATTTCTGCCGAAATAACTTTAAAACTTGCACATGACATTAGCAATATTATTGGAATAAAAGAAGCTTCGGGCGATTTGAAACAAATAATGCAGATTATTAAAAATAAGCCCGATGAATTTTTAGTAATATCAGGTGATGATCTATTAACTTTGCCAATAATAGCTTTAGGAGGTGATGGGGTTATATCTGTTGTTGCAAATGCCTTTCCAAAAGAATTCTCCGATTTAGTTACATTTTGCATGAATGGAACTAACAGTAAAGCTTATGAAATTCATTATCAACTGATTGATATAATTGATGTACTTTTTAGCGACGGAAATCCTTCGGGGATAAAGGCAGCACTGGAAATTTTAGGTTTATGTTCAAACAATCTGCGACTACCTCTTGTTAAAGTAAATAAATCAGTTTATCATAATTTGAGTAATCTTATTCAGGAGTTTGGGAGTTGAAATCATATCAGATAGAATTTGAAATTATTATATTACCTGAAAGTGCAACTTTCATCAAAACAAATTTGTCTTCTTTTTGTTTTTATTATCCTAAAAATTAAACTAATTTTGAATCGTAAATTTTAAAGCTTAATAGAATGAATTATATAAGAAAAATATTATTAATTATTTCAGGTTGTTTTTTATTTTCAACAGTTTACACACAAAATAATGTTAATGACCGGCAGTTGATTGATAAAATATTTGATAAAAAAATTGAAACTTATTTCAAATTTGAGATTTCATCAACAAAACAAATACACGAGTTAACAAAAATTATTTCAATTGATAATGTTAAAAACAAAATCGTTTATGCTTATGCCAACAAAAAAGGATTTGAAAAGTTTTTAAGTTTGAATATTGATTATACAATCCTTACATCACCGGGAGAGCTTATTAGAAATCCGAAGATGTTAGATAAAGTGAATATCAGGGAAATAACCGACTGGGATTTTTATCCGAACTATGAAGCTTATGAATCAATGATGTATCAGTTTGAAACTGATTATCCTAACATTTGCAAAATTGTTAATATCGATACACTGCCAAGCGGAAGAAAATTACTTATTGCAAAAATTACTGATAATATACTTGCTCATGAAAATGAACCTGAGTTTTTATATACATCAACTATGCATGGTGATGAAACAGCTGGATATGTTTTAATGTTAAGATTGATTGATTATTTACTTTCAAATTACGGTTCTAACGACAGGATTACCGATATGGTTGATAATATTGAGATATGGATAAATCCACTTGCAAATCCGGATGGAACTTATGCAGGTGGTAATAATACTGTGTATGGTGCAACACGTACTAATGCCAATGGTGTTGACCTTAACAGAAATTACCCTGACCCCGAAGATGGACCTCATCCTGACGGTAATCCATGGCAGCCGGAAACCATTGCTTTTATGGATTTAGCAGAAGACCATGATTTTGTTTTATCCTGTAATATTCATAGTGGAATAGAAGTTTGTAATTACCCGTGGGATACATGGTATCCACGCCATGCTGATGACGACTGGTGGATATTTGTTTGCAGGGAATATGCCGATTCTGCTCAATTTTATTCTCCTTATGGTTACATGACCGCCCTGAATAACGGAATTACTAACGGTTACGACTGGTATACAATTGCCGGAGGAAGACAGGATTACATGACCTATTTCCATCAATGCAGGGAATTTACTTTGGAACTATCTGATATTAAGATATTACCTGCAAACCAGTTGCCTGCTTTTTGGGATTATAATTACAGGTCTTTTTTAAATTATATTGAACAAATCAATTATGGAATCAGGGGAATAATTACCGATTCAATTACAGGCGACCCAATTGAAGCTGAAGTATATATTGATGGCCATGATATTGACAGTTCGTGGGTGTATTCATCATTGCCTGTAGGGAATTATTACAGACCGATTTACGCAGGTACGTATGAAATAACTTATTCTGCACAAGGATATTTCCCCAAAACAAAAAGTAATGTTATTGCTTTTAACAGAAATACCACCTATGTTCATATTCAGCTTGCGCCAGGAACTTTAATTGCTGATTTTATTGCAAATACAACATGTATCCCTA
>JADFUO010000161.1 GCA_015222115.1 Bacteroidota bacterium
AATTGCTAATATCTCGCTTAAATCCATAATTTAAAATTTTCAGCAAAGATATTAAATATTTTACCTCAAATACAAAGATTTTTAAAAAGTAGTACAATATAATCACCAACTAGAGTCGGTCTATAAAGTCACGTTCTAACAATTTAAGATTTTTGAATTCAGATTTAAAATTTAAAATTTTATTGATTATCAGCGGATTAATAAATAAAAATCTAAAATCATAAATCTAAAATTTTATCAACATAATTGACTTTATGGACAAGCACTAACTAAAAACTCCTGTATAGTTCTCAGGAGAAATTTGTTTTAGTTCGTTTTTAACATCATCAGAAACATCAAGGCTGTCAATAAATTCCCTGATTGTTTCTTTTGTGATCTTTTGATTTGTTCGTGTGAGTTCTTTCAGGGTTTCGTAAGGGTCCGGATAATTTTCCCGTCTTAAAATTGTTTGAATGGCTTCTGATACGACAGCCCAGTTATTTTCAAGGTCATCATTAATTTTTTCGTTATTTAAGATAAGTTTATCCAAACCTTTTAAAATGGATTTCAGGGCAATAATTGTATGTGCAACCGGAACTCCGATATTTCGTGTAACTGTTGAATCGGTTAAATCCCTTTGAAGCCTTGATATGGGTAACTTTGATGAAAGATATTCGAACAAGGCATTCGCAACACCAAGGTTTCCTTCTGAATTTTCAAAATCAATCGGATTAACTTTATGTGGCATTGCAGACGAGCCAACTTCTCCTTCTTTAATTTTTTGCTTAAAATAATCCATTGAGATGTAAGTCCAGATATCGCGGTTAAGATCAATCAGAATGGTGTTTATTCTTTTAAGATTGTCAAAAAAAGCTGCCATATTGTCGTAATGTTCAATTTGTGTTGTTGTTTTCTGACGTTTCAGTCCGAGATGGTTTTTAACAAAATTATCGGCAAATTCAATCCAGTTTATTTCGGGATAAGCTACATGGTGAGCATTAAAATTTCCTGTTGCTCCACCGAATTTTGCAGAAAAAGATATATCTTCAAGCAACTCAAATTGATTTTTTAAACGTTCGGCAAAAACATAAATTTCTTTTCCCAACATGGTGGGAGAAGCCGGTTGTCCGTGTGTCCGGGCAAGCATAGGTGTTTTTTTCCACTCTTTTGATCTATGAATAAGCTTATTTAACAATTCCGTATAAAACGGTTTTAATACATCATGGTAAGCTAATTTCAGGGCATAAGGAACTGCAGTATTATTAATATCCTGAGAGGTTAAACCGAAATGAATAAACTCTTTGTATTGTTTTAATCCGAATTCTTCAAATTTATTCTTAAGATAATATTCAACTGCCTTTACATCATGATTTGTGGTTTTTTCAATATCTTTTACTAGCTGTGCCTCTTCAAATGTAAAATCCCTTGAGATTGCTCTAAGTTTTTCAAACAGATTGTTATCAAAATCTTTTAGCTGAGGTAAAGGTATTTTGCATAATGCAATAAAATATTCAATTTCAACAAATATTCTGTAATTAATAAAAGCGGCTTCAGAGAAATAATATGCCAGTGATTCGGTTGTTTTACGATAACGCCCGTCAACAGGCGAAATAGCGTTTAAGACTGAAAGTTTCATTTTATTTTAGTTGTTTAGTTAGCAAATTTATATATAAATACAATATAATAAAAAATTTGTCAGTATTTTTGCTTGGAATGACATTTGCGGGTGGGTATAATATCGTATTACTATCTAATTCATTAATATTTTAGTTGTGAACTCTGAGAAACAAAAATTTTATCACAGTCTTGTATTTCCTTTTTTCTTCCTTTTATTGATTTGGTTAGTAAAAATTATTGAGGTTCTTTTTAATCTGGATTTTTCGTATTTTGGAATTTATCCACTTACAGCAAAAGGATTAATTGGTATTATTGCCTCACCATTGATCCACAGTAGTTTTTCGCATTTGTTTGCTAATTCGATTCCATTATTTGTTTTAAGTGTTACTCTTTTTTATTTTTATAAACAAATTGCATATAAAGTATTTTTCCTGATTTATTTGATAACGGGAATCTGGGTTTGGTTTGGTGGCCGCGAAGCTTTTCATATCGGGGCAAGTGGCTTGGTTTATGGCCTGGCAGCCTTTCTTTTTGTCAGTGGCTTAATAAGAAAAAATCCGAGATTGCTGGCAATTACTTTAATTGTGACATTTTTGTATGGCAGCATGATCTGGGGCATATTCCCTGATTTTTTTCCTGAAAAGAATATTTCATGGGAATCACATTTGATGGGATTAGTAGCCGGTTTGATTTTGGCATTTTATTATAGAAAGACAGGACCGCAGCCAAAACGTTATGAATGGGAAGATGATGATGACGATGATGATGAGAATGCTTATTGGAAAGTAAATCCTGAAAAAACTAATTAACTAACTTTTTCAATATTTTATGCTTGGATATTAATATAGGTAATATTTTACACCATAATAAATATAGCTTATCAAATTTTTATTATGAACTATACTTTTATCGGTTTCACTTTATATCTCATCATCGTCCTGTTGGTGGGTTTTTTGACTTATCGCAAGAATAAGTCACACAATGATTTTTTTCTTGCCGGAAGAAAGCTGAATCCATGGGTAGTAGCTTTTTCCGAGCGGGCATCAGGAGAGTCGGTATGGATATTACTTGGGTTGCCTGGTGCAGCAATGGCATTCGGGCTGATGACGATGTGGGATGCTTTGGGATGTGTACTTGGAATTGTCTTTTACTGGTTTGTCATTGCTAAGGACCTTCGTAAAGAGTCAGAAAGAGTTAAAGCTATTACAATTCCGAATTTTTTCGCCCAACACTTAGGTAAGGGAGGAAAGTTAATACGTGTTGTTGCAACATTAATCATTATCTTCTTTTTCACTTTTTATCTTGGCGCTCAATTTAACGGTGCAGGTAAAATACTAAACGTAACATTTAACATACCGCAGTTCTGGGGTGTTGTAATCGGGACGGCAGTAGTAATATTTTACACTATGATGGGTGGCTTTTTTGCAGTTGCCTGGACCGACTTCATTCAGGGCATGATAATGATAGGCACGTTGATCATTCTGCCGGTAGTTGGTATTTTTGAAATATATGCACATGGAAATACATTGGGAGCAGCTATTGACTCTTCCGGAAATGAATTTATCAGTGTAGTGGGTGGTGCCACAGGTTGGGCAGCCGTATCCATTATCATCGGCGGTTTGAGTTGGGGATTCGGATACATGGGACAGCCTCACCTTCTTGCCAGATTCATGTCAATAAAAAACAGTGATAAAATTAAGATCAGCAGGCGAATAGCTATAGCCTGGGCTATACCGGCTTTTACAGGTACTATACTAATAGGTCTGGTGGGTCTGGCAATATATGGACATGGGCATTTTGCAGATGTGGAGCATGTAATGCCTCAACTGGCAAAGACACTATTGCCTGCATGGCTTGCCGGCATCTTTATCTCAGGAGCTATAGCAGCTATGATGTCAACAGCCGATAGCCAGTTGCTTGTTATCACTTCATCGGTCATTGAGGATTTTTATCACAAAACACTTGGAAAGGATGTTTCAGGAAAAGCACTGCTTTATCTCAGTCGTATAATTACAGTAGCCATAGGTTTATTCGGTTTTATAATTGCTGTTACTTCCGAAAAATTGATATTTTCTATGGTCTCTTATGCCTGGGCAGGTCTGGGGTCTTCGTTCGGACCGGCTTTGTTACTTTTGCTCAAGTGGAAGCGTACCACCAGTCAGGGTGTGTTGGCAGGAATGATCACCGGTGCTGTATCAACTATTATATGGTCAAAGATAACAGTGCTTGATGATATGATCAGTGTTCGCTTTGTCTCGTTTGTATTGGCGTTCCTGGCAGTAGTTATTGTTAGTTTAATTTCAGCTAAGAAAAATCCTGTTAAAAATTAGAAATCTACAAATTTTAAAAAAGATCGAAAAGAGGTATCAATATTAGGTGTTGATCTTCAGTCAGTTGTCTTTACCTTCGGTAATGTAAATATAAAATTACTTCCTTTTCCCAATTCACTTTCTACCCAAATTTTACCATTGTTTTTTTCAATAAATTCTTTACATAAAATCAACCCCAATCCCGTACCTTTTTCATTGTCTGTACCAACTGTGGAAAATCCTATATCTATCCCGAAGAGTTTTTTAATGTCTTCCGGTTTTATTCCTATACCGGAATCAGCTATCGTAATTTCAATAAAATCATCAATATTACGGGCTGTAATTTTTACTTTTCCTTTTTGTTGAGTGAATTTAATGGCATTTGAAAATAAATTTCTTAAAACAGTATTTATCGTATTATTATCTGCAAAAACATGTATTTGTTCCGGGATTTCATTTGAAATAATAATAT
>JADFUO010000162.1 GCA_015222115.1 Bacteroidota bacterium
AATGTTTGCATTATGAGCTTAAACAATCAGGCTTAAACGGCTGATTCTTTAGTCCTTAGAGTGACTTTGTGATATCCTTTGTGCATCCTTTGTGGTGAAAAAATTTATTTCAATCCTTGATTCGTATCAGAAAGTGAAATTGATACCCAAACTTGGCATAATTGGCAATTGATATACTTTTTCGTGGCTTATTCTATCAATATAAAAAATATTTTTACGATCAAAAACATTAGTAACGCTTATATTAACTTCTAAAATCATATGATTGCCAAATTCAAACCTGCGTTTCAGGTCAAAATCCAAGCGATGATAAGTTGGCAGTCTGCCGCCGTTTAAATCTGCATACAAAATACCAAGCTCACCGTTTTCAATAATATAATTAGTATTTATTCCTCCTGTAAAATTTAAGCTTTCATAAAATCCCTGTGTTTTTGTGAAAGGAAATCCTGAGCCGAAGTTCCATCGTACATTAATTTCCCAGTTCATTTTGGAGCCAAGCAAGTAAGACCCAACAAGATTAATATTATGCCTTCTGTCGTAGTGAGGGACATATTTTACTAACTCATTATCAGTGTTTTCATAAAATTTGTTAATAAAAGCATAAGAATAAACTGCCCAGAAATAAAATCGCCTGTAATCATATTTCAAAGAGAAATCAATACCTTCGGCATCACCTTTTTCAATTATAAAATCTTTTTTCAGCAAATCAGGTTGGTCGGGTGCTTTATTTTCATCAAATATTTTGTTTCGGTTTAAATTTGTTAATTGAGAAAAATACTTATAGTAGCCCTCAACATTGATCAGAATATTGTCTGTTAAATTATATTCAAATCCGAGAATTGCATGCTGTGATTTTTGAAGCTTATGAGTAATTTCTTTACCATCAAATTCATCTGGAAGGTTATCAGGTCCTGATAAAAAGCCATAAAAAAGGTTAACAACATCCCTGTCGGAAACTGCACTGATGAGGTTTTGAGAATACCAGCCTCCGGCAAATTTTATTCTGAAATTATCGGTGGCATTATATTTTATTGCTAAACGCGGTTCAGGTGAAATATTTGATAATGAAGCGTACCATTGAACTCTGAATCCCGGTTCAATAATAAATTTACCGGTAGTAATTTTATATACAAAATAAGCGGCTAATTCGGTAGTGTTTTCAGCTTGTTTTATTTCTCTGTTTAAGGAGTTTATAAAATAATAGTCGGTTTTAAAACCCAACATTTCCAGACCGTATTTAGCTTGGTTTTTACCAATGAAATAAGTAAAATCCAGTCCAATATTAAACCCGTTGATTGTGCTTGAGCGAGTCGGGAAGTATTCTTCTTCTAAGAAAATTTTATAAGTAGAGTAGGAAAAATGACCTTCCATTAGCATGGGTGATTTTCCGGGGATAATTAAAAAATTTATTCCTCCTCCTGCTGAGTTCCAGTGGAAATCTGATCATGCTTTGTAATTATTAACTTTGTCGTTAAAGCTAAAGCCGAAAAAATTTATTTTACTGCCGTTTGCAGCGTTGATAGAAATTTTTCCGTAAATATCGGTATAGTTGAAAGGCAAACCTGTAGTGTCAATGTAATTATAAAATAATTTTGAACTTTGTTCAAGGTATGAGTTTTTGGCAGAAAATATAAATGACGAACTTCCACCACCTGTTTCAGACTGTTTTTTTAATGGACCTTCAATCATTACTTTAGCTCCAAAAGTACTGACACCTATTTTTCCTGCAATTCTTTTTTTGTTGCCATCACGGGTAGTAATATCCATAATTGATGAAATTCTTCCGCCATATTCGGCATTAAAACCTCCTGTGTAAATATCTGCGTTCCGGAGTATGTCGGTATCAAACACTGAAAACAATCCTATAGAATGGAATGGATTGTAAATAACCATCCCGTCAAGCAAAACTTTATTTTGAATTGGTGAGCCTCCTCTTATATATAACTGTCCTCCCTGATCGCCGGTAAATATCACTCCGGGCAAAACCTGCAGGTATTGAGCAAGGTCGGGTTGACCGCCTATGCTTGGAATTTGCCTGATTTGTTTTGGCGTTATTTTTACTACCGATGTTCTGGTTTCGGTTCTCATTTCATATTTATCGGCTGATACATTTATGGTTTCAAGTGTGTAGGATCCTTTTTTAAGATATAATTTTTTATTTACAATTTCGTCCGGTTTTAATGTGATGGACATTCTTAGAGTGTCGTAGCCAAGGTTAGTAACCATTAATTCGTAGCTGCCTGCCGGGATATTTGAAATTATATAATATCCGTTTACATCGGTTGCTGAACCAAAGGTTGTGTTAGAGAGATAAACATTAGTGAAAATAACCGGTTCGCCTGTTTCTTTTTCATAGACAAACCCCCTGATAGTTGCTGTTTGTCCTGATAAATTACAGACTGAAAAAAATATAATCAGACTTGTAAAAATTATTATAGCAATAAAGTTTTTAAAATTCATAAGCAAGTATTAAATATTCTATATGTTTTATAATAATAAGTTAACGTTATTAATCAATCAGTTAAAGCTAAATTATTCACCAGTAAACAGAGATGCCTGAAATTTTGCGACAAGAGTATTTGAAGGATCGCAATTTACAACTGTTAAGTAACATCCTAATGGCGAAAGTTTCCAGTCGGTATGGATATAGTTTTGTTCAACAATATATATTTTTTTAAAGTGGAAATAGTACGGTATTTTCAATGAAGAGCAAGCATTAATAGCCCTTTCAATAGCAGTTTCAATCGTTTCATCTTCAATTTCAAATTCATCCAGAAAATCACTTGCATAATATTGTATGTCTTTTGAATGTATTGCTTCAATAAAATCAAGGATTTTTTGAGGAATTATTTCATCATATAATGTCAATGATATCATAATTTTATAATATATTAAAAGCAAAAGAGTTATTATACCGAAACGGAACGAATCCATACGGACAAGTTTTACCAATTTTAAGTTGTTGTTCCTATCGGCATAACTGCTTCTAATAGAATCCCGAAGTTTCGGGATCGCATTTTTAATAAGAAGCAGTATAAATTCTAATTATGCAAATCTGATGCTTTTTTAATTAATTCAAGTTCTTCTTTTGATATTGATTTTGGTATTTCAATTTTTATTTTTAGATAAAGATCTCCGAAAACATCTTTTTTATTATAATCGGGCATTCCCATGCCTTTCAATCTAAGGACTTTACCGTTTTGGGTTAGTTTGGGGATTGTAATGTTTTTGTTTCCCTTAAATGTATAAACACTTACCTTACCTCCTAAAATTGCTTTATAAATATCAATGTTAACATCGCTATATAAATTATTTCCTTTTCTTTTAAAGTAATTGTTATGCCTAATATTTACCTTTAAATAAAGATGTCCGCTTTGACCTCCTTGTGTTCCTTTTCCGCCCTTTCCTCTGACTCTTAATAATTGACCGTTTTTTAAGCCGGGCTTAATGTTGATTTTGAGTTTTTGACCATCTAAATTTAGAATACGTGATGTTCCATGATATGCTTCGGTTAAATCAATATCCATTTGAGCTTCATAATCTTGCCCTGGAAAAGGACGTGCTTTCCCTGTTTTACTTGTTCTTTGATATTGTCTGCCGAAGAATTGTTCAAAAAAATCGGAAAATCCGCCGCTACCACCGAACATCTCATCATAATTAGCTTGAGAATATGCTCCTGCCTGTTGTGCGCCCTGTCCCCATTGAGCATAATCAAAACCACCTTGTCCTGCATAAGCGCCTGCTTGTTCGTATTGTTTCCAGTTAGCTCCTAATTTATCGTATTTTTTTCTTTTTTCTTTGTTGCCTATAACTTCATAAGCTTCGGCAATTGCTTTGAATTTCTCTTCAGACGATTTATTATTTGGATTTTTATCAGGATGATATTTTATAGCAAGCTTGCGATATTTCTTCTTTATCTCTTCCTGTGTAGCGTTTTTATCAACACCTAATATTTTGTAATAGTCTTTATATTCCATTCATTACCTTTATAAAATTGGTTTTATATCGGATATTGGGTTTAATGAAGACAAAAGTAAAAAAAAGATGAAAGTAAAAATAAAAAAATTTAAATTAAACTTTTCCACGTCTCTATTTTTAAATTTTTTATAAAAAATACCGATTACTCAAAAGTTTATTATACTTTTATGAATTAATTAATCAAAATAGGAGGTAAAAATGAACATTACAAGAGTTTTAATCTCTGGAGTTATTATCTGGATAGTGAGTTTTTTATTTGGTTGGTTAACATGTGCTTGGCTTTTTAACTGGGTTTATGAATTACCACCAAATATATGGGTAGATCCGGAAATAATGATGAGCACTGGAAATATGATCGGAGTAATCATAATCGGGCTCATAGCGGCAATATTATTTGCTTTGGTTTATGCAATACTCTATAACGGAATCCCAGGAGATGGTATAAAAAAAGGTTTGATTTATGGATTTCTTATGTGGTTAGTTGGAGCTTTAGTAGGAATGGCAACAATGCCATTTTATATGACAATTGCCACAACTGTTGTTATTTACTGGATACTAAATGCCTTAGTAATTAATTTAATTAATGGTGTGATATTGGGAGCTATTTATAAGAAGAAATAGGTTTGATGAAGATAAAAGACAAAAGTTGTTATTATTATTGTAGAGACGAGGCGGCGCCTCGTCTCTGCTTTTATCTTTTGTCTTTTATCTTAGATCTAGTACCTGCTAACCTTCAAACTTGATACAGCAACATCAATATCTATATAGATTTTATTCACGCTGTTTTCAAAGTTTGAAGTTTTATAAAAGCCTTTTTTAATCTTGTTAAAGCCTCTGAGATTCCTGCTTGATAGAACTGAACTTGTATGCACTTCACATCCCGATTCTTCAGGGATTTTTATATTGATTGATGATGCTCCGGCATCAATTTCAATTTTTGTATAATCATATTTATCTCCAAGTTTAATATATATTGAAGATGCTCCGCCATCAATAGTGATTTTTTTGGTTTTGAATGGGATAAGATTCAAATCAAGTTTTGCCGCTCCAGCATCAAAATCAAATTCCCAAACAGGTTCGGGATTAAGTTTGATATAAACATTGTTTTTTATGTTACCTAATTTGAAAAATGTATTTTCAAGGTCTAATTTTAATACTTTTTTGTTGTCAAAATCTTGTGACGAAAAGCGGTAAGGTCCGATATTTCCTTCCTTTTCAAAATCCAACAGATTATCGGTTTCGCCTTTGATTTTATAACTTCCTGCTGCTGCATCAATTTTTAGCACGGCTAAGTTTATGGACGAATCATAAGATTCATAAAAATATTGTTCTTTCAAGTCATTATCGTAATATGAGTGATTTCTGTCACCTCTGAAATTGAAATAGTGATGCCTTGTATAAGGACTGCTGAAAATAAAAGTTATTGCTAAAATTATTGCTAAAAACGACAGAATAAGTTTTATTGTGTTTTTTACAGGTAGAATTGAAATTCCAATTAAAATCAGCAATAAAGGCCATAATCGAAAGATTGCATACCAGTTAAAGTATATGATATCAAGATTTTTTAAAATAAATAATGCTCCCAAAGTAATAAGAATTACTCCCCAAAAAATATTTCTGTATTTCATAATTTATTGTTTTTTTGGTTTTATATAACTCATCCTGATTAATGCAATACCTGCAACTAAAAGTATTATTGGCCATAAATCGGCAAAATCAATCCTGGGGAAGAAACGGCTAATTAAAAATATTACACCTATTGTAATTAAAATTAATCCGGCAACAAGGCTGCCATTGTTTTTACCGTGCCAATGAGTATCCTGATTAAATTGATCTTTTTCAGGTTTGGTGTTTGTTTTTTCTTTTTCCATATCCGAAAAGTTTTTGTTATTAAATGTAAAACTGTAATCAACGGGCAGAGCTATCCATAGAATTAAATATATTATTAATCCTCCTCCGCCAAATAATGCTAATAATACAAAGATAATCCTAATTAATATCGGATCAGTATTTAAATATTCAGCTATTCCACCGGCTACACCTCCGATAACCGTGTTTTTACTGCTTCTGTAAAGTCCTTTGTGCGTTTCCATTATTTATTATATTATTTATTTAATTACAAATGTATAAAAATATTTATTAATTTTATCGTATAAATTTAATATTTAATGTTTTGATAAAACAATTTGAAATATTATTACCGTCTTTTAGCAGAGGCTATCATCTTATAACCAATCTGATTGAGAATAATTTACCTGAACTTCCGGACAAGGGGATTATTAATATTTTTGTTCAACATACATCAGCTGGATTAACAATTAATGAAAATGCCGATTCATCGGTAAGGGTTGATTTTGAAACCGTTTTTAATAAGCTTGTGCCTGAAAACAGCAGGGATTATATTCATACAATTGAAGGACCCGACGACATGCCTGCTCATATTAAATCATCCTTGGTTGGGCAATCTGTTACAATTCCAATCACAAATAAAAGACTAAATTTAGGAATCTGGCAGGGAATTTATTTATGTGAATTTCGTAACAGTGGAGGGAGGAGGAAACTGGTGATTACGATTTATTCTTAGCCCGTATTTTCAATAAATTTAATAAATTCAACGATAAATGTTGAACCTTTATTAATCTTGCTATCACACCAAACTTTTCCGTTCATTGCGGTTACATATTTTTTTACAATTGAAAGACCCAGTCCTTGAGATTGTTCACATGGTTTTGATGTTGTAGTTTGTCTTTGATATTTATCAAAAATATTATTTAATTCTTTTTTTGCAATACCCGGCCCTTCATCTTTTATTTCAATTCGCACTTTATTGTTTACTTCATATAGGTTAATATCAATTGTTTTACCATTATCAGAATATTTTATGGCATTTGAAATCAGGTTGTCAAATATTTGTAAAACATAAACCTTATTTAATTTTGCATGCAGATTATCTAAATTTAGTGTAATTATTAAATTTTTTTGAAAAATAGAATGTTCAAAATTTTTATGAACCTGTTTAATCAGTTTTGTTAGGTTTATTTTTTCAAGTTTTAACCTGAATTTTTTTGATTCGATTTTATTTACATCTAAAATCTGGTTTATCATATCATTCATTCTTTGTAACGACCTTTGAATGATAGTTGCATATTCCGAATGTGTGTTACATAATTTTTGCTCTTCCACTTTAAGCAGATCAACCATACATAAACTGCTTGTTAAAGGGTTTCTTAAGCCATGAACTACAACACTTATCAAATGATTTTTTTCTTCATTTAAATTAATAAGATCAAAATTTTGTTCTTCAAGCAGTTTTTTTTGTTCTTTTATATTAAGGTGTTGTTTTTCAATTTCTTCTTTTTGTTTTTGGATTTTTAAATAGCTTTTTGAAAGTTTTTCTTCCAGAATATTCATATGCCTCATACGTTTGAGAAGCACTTTTAAAACACCTTCTATGATTTCTAAATTTTTTGAAGTAAGCTCATAAAAATCCTTTTGATCAAGTTTTAATAATTGAGTTGGTTCTTCTGCAGTGATTGAAGCCGAACGTGTTTCTTCATCTATTAATGAATATTCTCCAAATACATCACCAGCTCCTAATTTTGAAAGTACATGGTTTCCATCATGGACACGTACCTTACCTTTAACGATAATATACATTGCATTACCTATTTCTCCCTTACGGATAATGATTTTTTCTTTTTTTACTGATAAATCGGTTAATGATTCGGCAATTGACTGTAAAACTTCGTCACCGGTTTCTGAAAAAATATTTGTGTTTTTTAGTGTTTCAAGTTTTTTTTCGAGTTGTAATATGTCGGGTATTTTTTTCATCCTATTAATATTATTGTGATTGGATTTTTTATACTTCAAATGTACTTAAAATATCATTATAATCTTTAACGAACTCAATAATTTCCGGGAAAAATTCGCTAAATTCTTTTTCGTAAAGATCATAATCTTTTTTTAAATCGTTAACAGCATTTTCCATCCCCGAGTTAAACGGGGTTCTTCGCGACATTCCGTTGAAAACTCTTTGTAATCCTTTAAAATTGGCGTAATTAACTAACCAGTTTTGAGTAATCATAAAAGGTAAAATCCTTTTAGATTTTTTAGGAAGAAATAAAATATTTTTTATTAAAATTCCATAAGCTTTTGAAACAAATTCTTCAATTTTAACATCAGAATAATTATGCCAGTTTGCTGCTAAAAAATGGTCATAAAAAATATCAACTATTACACCGGAATATTTTCGGTATTTACCATTTAATCTTTTAGAGCTTTTTTTGAAAACAGGGTGATTATCAGTGTATTTGTCGATTTTTCTGTGAAGCAAAATCCCATTTTTGACACCCTGTTTGTAATTATCAAACGTTTTGCCTTTAACTGCATCGGCAATAAAATTACCAAGAAGAATATCTTCATCATCAGGCGATAAATACAGATGTGCTAAAAAATTCATTTATTTTATTTTAAGCAAATTCAAAATTAATAAAAAAATGTTAAAAATTTAATTAGCTTTGTGAATTACATAAGAAATTTTAATCAAAATAAATTTATGGAACACAAATTACTGTTATTAGGAGATGAGGCGATAGCACAGGGAGCCATTGACGCAGGTTTATCGGGAATTTATGCTTACCCCGGAACACCTTCAACAGAAATAACCGAATATGTTCAACGCTCAAAAGAAGCACGTGAAAAAAATATTCGTTCAGAATGGTCGGCAAATGAAAAAACAGCAATGGAAACGGCTTTGGGAATGTCTTATGCAGGTAAACGGGCAATGGCGTGTATGAAGCATGTTGGATTGAATGTTGCTGCAGACCCGTTTATAAATTCAGCAATCACCGGGGCACACGGAGGACTTATTGTTGTTTCAGCAGATGACCCTTCTATGCATTCTTCACAAAACGAACAAGATTCAAGATTTTATGGGAAATTTGCAATGATACCCATTCTTGAACCTTCAAACCAACAGGAAGCTTATGATATGGTTCATTATGGTTTTGATTTTTCTGAAAAAATGAAAATACCGGTTTTGTTAAGAATCACAACACGACTGGCACATTCAAGAGCGGGTATTAAAAGAATTAGCTCAAAAGACCAAAAAAATTTCGACTTACATGAAAATCTAAAACAGTTTATCTTATTACCTGCTATTGCCCGTAAGCAATACAAGGATTTATTAAATAAACAATCTGAATTCGAGAAAGCATCTGAAGAATCATCTTTTAATAAATACATTGCCGGTGAAGATAAAAAGTTAGGAATTATTGCATGTGGAATTGCTAATAATTATTTAATGGAAAATTACCATGACAGGAAAGTGCCTTATCCTGTTTTAAAAATCTGTCAATATCCTGTTCCAAAAAAAATTATTGAGAAAATTTATGATGAATGTGATGAAATACTGGTTTTGGAAGATGGATATCCATTAGTTGAGGAGTTGCTGAAAGGATTGTTGGATAAAGGGAAAAAAATAAAAGGTCGTTTGGATGGAACAATTCCCCGTGATGGAGAATTAAATCCGAATATTGTTGCTACAGCTCTGGGTAAAGATTTTACAAAAGGAAAGGAAATTCCTGAATTTGTAGCAGGAAGACCGCCATCATTATGCCGTGGTTGTTCGCATAATGATACTTTTCTTGCTCTTAACGAAGCCATGAGTGATTATTCAAAAGGAAGGGTTTTTTCTGATATCGGTTGTTATACTTTAAGTGCTTTGAAACCTTTAGAATCTATTAATTCATGTGTGGATATGGGAGCATCAATTACTATGGCTATTGGTGCTGCAGATGCAGGAATGATACCTGCTGTTGCAACTATAGGTGACTCAACTTTTACTCACTCGGGTATTACGGGATTGCTGGATGCGGTGAATAATAAATCGCCGATTACAATATTAATTCTTGATAATTTAACCACTGCTATGACAGGCGGGCAAAAGTCTTCCGCTTTTGGAAAAATAGAAGACATTTGTTTGGGTGTTGGAGTGGAGAAAGAGCATATGCATATTATTAAACCACTTATAAAATATCATGAGGAAAATGTAAAAATTATGAAGGAAGAATTGGCTTATAACGGTGTATCGGTGATTATTCCTCGCAGAGAGTGTGTGCAAACTTTAAACAAACGAATGAGAGCGAAGCATAAGATTAAAACAGTTAGTTTATAATATTTTATTGAAATAGAAAAGATATAATAGGATGAAACATCCATGGCAAATAAATTTTGACATACAAGGGAATGATTATATAATGAAATTTGCGAAACGAAGTTAGCCCGTATG
>JADFUO010000163.1 GCA_015222115.1 Bacteroidota bacterium
AAAAGCTGTTGATGGTAGTGAAGCATATTTTGATGCTCTGGAATTGAAATTTAACTCCGGAAATGATAAAAAGTAATATTATTACCTTTAAAAGTCTTGTAAGTTTTATTTTCATAACAGATTGATAAAGAGCCTGTAAAAGATTTATGGTGAATTTTATTGAAAAATATTCATTAAAACACTTGTTTAATAAAAAAATTATTGTAATTTTGTAACGATTTCAAAATTGAAATAATAACATTTATGAAAACTATAGAAAAATACTTAACAGACTCAGGCATAAAGCCTTCTTATCAGCGAATCAGAATATTATCTTATTTAATGGATAAAAAAAATCATCCTACGGTAGAAATGATCCACAAAGAATTACTTCATGATATACCTACTTTGTCAAAAACAACTGTTTACAATACACTAAAACAATTTGTTGAGAAAGGTATTACTCAAATAATTAATATTGAGGATAATGAAACACGATATGATGCTGATATATCTACTCATGGGCATTTTAAATGTTTAAATTGCAACAAAGTATATGATTTTCGATTTGGTAATAATAGTCTTGAAATTAGTGATATTGAAGATTTTGATTTTCTTCAAACACACTTGTATATAAAAGGGATTTGTAAAAAATGTAAATATTTGTTAAACACTAAATAGCAATATTATTATTTGTACCTCTTGACATAAAAAATGAAAAAATTTAATAAAATACTGTTAATAGTGCTTATCACCGTAGCATTTACCTCGGTAGATATATTTGCCCAGGGCCCGGGCCCTCCGCCTCCACCTGATCACAGTTCAATTGGAAATCAAAATAAAGGTGGTGCCCCTATTGGAGGCGGCCTGTTTATCCTGCTTGGCTTGGGTGCAGCTTATGGTGGTTTTAAGGGGTATAAGTTTTATAAGAAGAAAAATAAAAGTATGCTGGATTGAATAAATCAAATCATCAATTGTTAATCCTTTTTCTTAAATCAAAAGATATTTCAATGTTTAATAATTGATTTATGTCTTTTGATAGATAAACATTATATTGAATGGATCGAACTGATTACTGAAAATGAAGTTTATACAAAATTTTTAAACCCCGGAGATAAGCCGGAAGCGATTTTTCAAACTGATGCGGAAAAAATTACAGCAAGAGCTTATTGTAATCTGCATGGTAACTGGAGGAATAATAATTAATGGTTAGATGGTTGTATGGCTAAATGGTTATATGGAAATTTAATTGAAATACGATTGAAATACAATAGAAATACAACTGAATTACAATTGAATGACCCCGTGAAATATACCGATAAATCGGATTTCACAGGGTAAACCATCGAATGACAAGCCAGTAACCAGAGACTAAAACAATTAACAATTAAATTTTAAATAAAATGTTAAACCAACGATTAGAAAAAGAATTAAATAAGCAGATCAATGCAGAATTCTGGTCGGCTTATTTGTATTTGTCAATGTCTGCATTTTTTGAAAATAAAAACCTTTCGGGCTTTGCAAACTGGATGAAAGTACAATACCAGGAAGAAATTTCCCATGCTTTAAAATTGTTTGATTATGTTAACGAACGTGGTGGAAGAGTTTTTTTGCAGCCAATTGCTGCTGTTGATTCGGAATGGAAAGATGTGATTGATGTTTTTGAAACCACGCTTAAGCATGAGCAACATGTAACTTCACTTATTAACAATCTGGTTAATATTTCCATTGAAGAAAAAGACCATGCTACCACAAATATGTTGCAATGGTTCGTTTCAGAACAGGTAGAAGAAGAAGCAAGCGCTTCGGATATTTTGGACCAATTGAAACTTATTGAAGGCAAAGGCGCAGGTTTGTTCATGTTAGACAGAGAACTTAAGCAAAGGGTTTTTGTTCCGATACAGGATCCAGATAAGTAAAATTACAAACGCCAAAATCGGAAGTTCAGGTTTGACAAAATCTGTTGAAATAATTAAAGAGCTGGAAAATAGCGGTGCAGGTGCCGTTGTGTTAAAATCTTTATTTAAAGATTAGCTTCTTGGTACTTACCCAAGATTAACACCAGTTTAAATTAACAAAAGAACGAACATAAATTAAAGGTAATTATGAAGAAAATAGCACTAATTTATTGGCCTGAAGCAGGTAATGTGGAAAAGGTTGCAAATATAATTTATAAAAAATTTGATACTGATACTATAGATAAATTTCCTGCAACAGACATCTGTATCAC
>JADFUO010000164.1 GCA_015222115.1 Bacteroidota bacterium
ATACGGATTTCTTTCAGTCATACGAAGCGAAGCAAGTCCGTATGGATGGATTACACTTACAACCGCAGGGCGTCCGTATGGATTTCCCAGGATAATATATTTAAGTTTCGTATGGATATTTAAATAATATTTGACATCTATACTAATTTTTATTATATTTACGAACTCAATTATTAACCTATTAAATTTTATTATTATGAGCGACAGTATTTACAAAATTATTGAAGTGGTTGGCACCAGCGAAGTATCATGGGAAGATGCAGCTAATAAGGCTATTGAAAGAGCTGCCAAAACACTTGACGATTTGCGTATTGCAGAAGTTACTTCACAAGACCTTAAAATTGAAGACGGCAAAGTAGTTTCTTACAGAACCAAACTAAGGTTATCTTTCAGATTCCGTGATTGATCTGAATGGACTATTCCACATCAAGCTGTGATGTATCAAGAATTCAGAAGTCAGTAGTTAGAATTCAGGATAAAAAATTACTTTTTATACCAGAAAAAGAAACGCTGCTGTTCAAGTTTTTGTTTTTTGGTTTTTGCTGTATATACAGGTTTTAAAGTATATGGGTCATAACCTGAATAATATATCACAGTTGACAAGGTCATTGGTGTTGGTGTAAAATCCTGAACCTGTTCAAGCTTAAATCCTAATTTTTTTGTTTCAGCAGCAAGTTCTGCCATATCTTCCAGCGTACAGGCAGGATGACTTGAAATAAAATAAGGAACAAGTTGCTGATTTAATTTATTTTTTTGATTAATCCTGTCAAATATTTTTTTGAATTCATAAAAATATTTAAAAGAAGTTTTTCTCATTTGTTTTAAAACCTTGTCGGATGTATGCTCGGGAGCAACTTTTAACCTGCCCGAAACATGATGAACAATCAGTTGTTTGATATATTCATCATAACTATTTTTCCTGCTATCATGTTCCAATTTTCCTACCAGCATATCATACCTCACACCACTGCTTATAAATGCTTTCTTTACCTTGGGAAAAGAAGCAACTTTCCTGTATATGTCAATTAAAGATTTATGGTTTGTATTCAGGTTTTTACAAATATCCGGGAAAATACAACTTGATCTTTTGCATTTCTCACAAATTGAAATATCAGCTCCTTTCATTTTATACATATTGGCAGTAGGTCCTCCCAAATCGCTGATATATCCTTTAAAATCCTGCATTCTTGTAATTTTATCCACTTCATTTAAAATTGATTTTTCCGACCTGCTTGTTATAAATTTCCCCTGGTGAGCCGAAATAGTACAAAAGCTGCATCCGCCAAAACAACCTCTGTGCAAATTTACAGAATGCCTTATCATTTCATAAGCCGGAATTACGCCACGCTTTTTGTATTTGGGATGAGGCAAACGGGTAAATGGCAGGTCAAAGGAAGCATCAATTTCTTTTTCGGTCATAACAGTAAAAGGAGGATTGATAACCAGAGTTTGCTTACCGGTTTTTTGTATTAAACGTTTTGGGTGAATTTTATTTGATTCCTGCTCAATGATCTTAAAATTTGTTGCAAAATTTTTTTTATCTTTCAGGCAATCTTCATGTGAAGCCAGTTCAAATGTTTCCCGGTTTTTATTTTTTGTTATAATAATTTTTTCTGATAATAAAAAAGCTGTTTGAGGGATTGTATTCAATGAAGAAACCGGAATATTTTTATCAAGTAAATGAAGTATTTGTTTTATTGCCATCTCCCCCATTCCATAAACAAGAATATCTGCCTGACTTTCATAAAGTATCGAAGGTTTTAATTTATCCGACCAGTAATCATAATGAGTAACTCTTCTTAAAGATGCTTCAACACCACCGATAATTACAGGTACATCAGGATAAAGTTTTTTCAGGATTTTGGAATACACAACCGTAGCATAATCAGGCCTGAAGCCGGCTTTTCCTCCCGGAGTGTATGCATCATTTGAACGAAGGCGTTTATTGGCAGTATAATGATTCACCATTGAATCCATACACCCGGCTGTAACACCGAAAAATAATCGTGGTTTCCCAAGCTTTTTAAAATCTCTGAGGTCATCTTTCCAATTGGGTTGCGGAACGATTGCAACCCTGAAACCTTCATTTTCAATTATCCTTGCAATTACAGCATGTCCAAAAGAAGGATGGTCAACATAAGCATCACCTGAAAAAATTATTACATCCAATTCATCCCAGCCATGTTTTTCAACTTCTTTTTTAGTAGTCGGAAGCCAGTCGGTTATTTCATAATCGGAGTTTTGCATTCCATTATTTTTCTTTTTAGAAATACTAATAATATATATGGCGGTAAAACTTTGATTCTTTTGTTATCTCTGCGCCTTTGCGCCTCTGCGTTTAGAATATTTGTTTGATTGAACGCAGAGACACAGAGATGCAGAGATATTATTTACTAAAATAT
>JADFUO010000165.1 GCA_015222115.1 Bacteroidota bacterium
GCAGGAACTACACTTACTGAGACTTGTGATCTTAAGAATAAACATGGATTAACGAACGAAGCTCGAATTACTATTCAATCTGAGAAATATTTTCCGACTTCGGGAGTGATCCCAACCGCTGATTCGGCTACAGCTACCACATTAAGAGATGCTGCTTTAGCTTCAGCGGTTTTAGGCAATGATTATTTTAATGGGTGTTGGGTTTTTATAGTCCATGGAACCGGTACAGATAATGGTTTTGTTCCAATCACTGATTATGTGGATACCACAGGCGATGTTGTTGTGGCAAGTTGGCCTGGGACTCAGCCAGATAATACTTCGAGATATTTAATTGTTGGTGCTTTGATTGATGGAGGTTCGGCTCGAAACGATGGAATTAATATAGTAAGCTGTACTGTTTCGACTGACTTAAGAGGGGTTGGTTGTAAAGACGTTTTGCGGTATAGCTTATCTATAGCTTATAGTGGAATAATTAACTGCAACTATGATGGAGTTTATAATATATATTACTCAGGGGTATATTGTTCCCGTACAATACTCCCATATCTAAGCTATTGCGGAATTGTAAAATGCAATACAAGCGATACCAGTACTCATGGCGGAATAAAAGCAGTATCGGCTAACCAATTACATGTTCGTTTTTGTGGAATTTCAGACAACAATAAAAGAGGAATTTATGTTACAGAAGGCTCGTTTGCCAGTACCCCATATAATTTTGGAGATGGGAATGGTACTTGGGGGATTTATTGTGAAAAATCAGGACAGGCAGCTATAGTTGCTCCCGAATGCTCCGGTTCTTCAGGTAATCACAGCGATCCAGGAACAGCAGGAACAGCAAGTGCAGATCAAGCATCAGCCTATTAAAGGAGGTTTATGTATTTTTTATATTTAAAATCAAACGGAGAAATTTCACCTCCAATCAAAAAAGGTGAGCCAGAAGCAGCCGCAATCAATAAAGAACTGAATTGCAGTCTTGGTTCTGGAATTAAGTGGAATAATGTTGATCTTTTTTACGCTTCAGACAATGAATTTCCAGAAGGCTTTTATGAAACTGCTTCGCTTGGAAAATATTATTTTGAAGCCGGTGAAATTAAAGAAAACCTAAGTTGGAAACCGGAGGAACCAGAATGGCCATAACAAATAAAATAGAACAAGTTAAAAGTAAGCAAGTAGAGGTGGGAATTATTTTAGAAAACCTCACTTATAATCAAATTGATAATTATATTGACAATAACATAACAGATTTGGCCAGCGCAAAAGAATTTTTGAAAAAGTTGTCTAAGGTTGTATTATATATAGAAAGGGATAATGTGTAAGAATGTTTAATTAACGGACAGATATACCGATATTTGAATGGGGATTTGGAATTGAAAAATTTAATTAGAATAGGCTGTTTATAAGGATTGTTGTAATAATTGTATAATGATCGGTGTAAATAGAAAGTTAAATGTGGTTTTTAGTTTGGGAGAAAGTATTTATGAGATTTAGTAAAGATGAAAATACATATATTTTAGCAGAATTCACCTCTGGAGATACTGTAACAATTGATATCTATAGGCTTAGCGATGATGTCAAAGTAATTGATGGGGCCAATGTATCAGAAATTTCTTCGACGGGCACTTTTAAATATTTATTTGACATAATAGTTACTGAGAAAACAGAATTTCTTTTAATAATGAACAATGGTACTACAGACAAAAGAGGAAAATTAGTACTTGGTGGTTATCCAGATGATATAGAAGATCTGCTCGGATCAATAGATACCGATATTAATTTTATAAAGGAAATTGAAGGTGGCCGCTGGAAAATTGATACAGTTGTAAAACAAATGATATTTTATGATGAAGCAGGAACAGTTGAGGTAGCAAAGTTTCAATTATATGATAAAAATCATAATCCTGCATATACTAATGTGATGGAAAGAGAAAGAGTATAATTAAATAAAAAGGAGTTTTACAATGAGCCTAATAATTACTAAGGGGTTCGGAGAAGAAGATGGTATGATAGAATACGTTCCGGCGCCAATATGTAAACCGGAAGTGACTACTCATGAATGGGGCAAAAAAAGGATGATTACTAGTGAGTTGGGTAAAAAGAGTATGA
>JADFUO010000166.1 GCA_015222115.1 Bacteroidota bacterium
CCTGATTTCGTAATGTATAGAGTTGAATGCCTATGATTTTCTTGGGCGTAAATGCTGATAGTCTTAACGGAAGCACCATACTTACTGCGACGGTTGCAGAAATTCCTTTTATGAAGTTTCTTCTTGTGATCATTTCTTTTATTTTACATATTTATAATTTATTCTTCATACTCCTTACTCCATACTCATATTAAACTATTTTCTGCTTATCAGAATCCCAGAATACCTTCCTGTTTTCCCTGTAAGCTATTGTACCCATGTGGGCTGTCATTGCTTCTTCAAATCCCATATCAATATTACAACTTGGCTGTGTTCCGTCACGGATACAATCTATCCATTCTTTAATATGCAGGTGCGTGGTATCCACTCGCTTTCCTCCCCTATAAGTATAAAGTAGTCCCCGTCCGGCAAAATATTGTTCTGTAGGCGAGGTTATTGCGTCAACCTGTTTCATGCCCGGTGTAAAAGAATACAGGGGAAGGGAAGGGTCAATAATTCCCTCATCTAATTTTTTCTTGTATTTTGTTGAGCCGGTATCAACATATATTTTAAGGTCTTTTCCTACTTCCATATATGCATCGTGGCCCATGATCACCCTTCCTCTTTTCTTGTTGCTTGCCAGAGAGGCACTGTACACCAACGAAAAATTCCTGTCGGGATATTCAAAAACCATTTGAAGGACATCAGGGACGGTCCTGCCATCCTTGAAATAATATATTCCGCCGGATGAAACAGCAGAATCAGGAATGCCCAAGCCGAGTATCTGGTTCATGGCATCGTATTCATGTGTAAACAGATCACCTGAAAGCCCTGTGCTGTAATCCCACCAGCAACGCCAGCGGAAAAATCTTTTTAAACTGAAATCATGATATGGAGCAGGACCAATAAACTGTTTCCAATCAATATTGCTTGGACCGGCTTCTTCAGGAATATTGTAAACCCAGGCTCCATTTGGGGAGTTCCTGTTAGTGGTTACTTCAATTAAGTTTATCCTGCCAAGGATATTTTTTTTGATAGCTTCTTTTGCTTTGAAATAACTTTCGTTCTGGCGATTTTGATGCCCAAGCTGAAAAACAATATTATTTTCCTTAACAGCTTTAACCACTTTGTAGGTTTCGGGAACGGCCAATGTCATTGGTTTTTCGCTATAAACATGTTTTCCTGACTTTGCTGCTTCAATAGTCATGGTTCCATGCCAGTGGTCGGGAGTGGCAATGATCACGGCATCAATGTCGCGGGCAGCAAGAAGTTCCTTGTATGTTCTGTATCTTCTCGGTTTAGCACCCATATTACCACCTGAACCTTCACTGTTTAAGTTGGAGGCAGCTTCCTGTCCTTTTTCGGCATTGATATCAAAAACATCGCAAACACCATTAACAACCAAATTAAGGTCTTCCTGTTCAAGGTAATCATGATAACGTTTGTCTGTTTTATTCTTTAGTGCTTCTTCTTTCCAGGTATCAATGGTTTCAGGATGAACAAAACCTGCTGCTTTTAAAAGGGCACGTCCGCGACTACCACAGCCGATAATTCCTATACGTATCTGCTTTCCTTTGGAGATGTTTTTGTTAATAACCGGATTAACCGCATCTAAACTGATATCTTCTTGTATTGCCTGCTTCAATAACCGGTCAAATTTTTGCTTTTTATACCATCCGTAAATAAATGCTCCAAGCACAGGTATGGTTGCAAGCCCCTTAATTACTTCTCTCCTTTTGATCTTTTTACTCTCAGAGGATTTCCTGTTTGTATTATTTTCTTTATTGTTTTCCATTTTTTTAAATTATCGTCTGAATTTATTTCTTTTTACGTGAAAATATGAATCTGTCCAGACCAATCTTTTTACTGGTCGGGAATACAAATAACACAACCAAAGCTGCCAGTTCAACAAGAATTTTGTTTACAAACAAATAACTTCCTTCCATTGGCAGTGAATACTTTAATCCTATAAATGGCGGGTGTGAAAAGTAATAAAGCCCCATAAGAATAATTCCTGCAATAATAGCTATTCTTGAAAAAGTACCTAAGATCAATCCGAGCCCGATAGCTATTAATCCCCAAATATTCAGGAAGTCAACTGTTTTTAAAATGAACGGATTACTTGCCAGAGATAAGTAAAATCCCTTTAAAAATCCTTCGGAGTCCAAAAGATAACCAACGCTTGACCAGTTAGGATTTGTCAGTTTGACCATTCCTTCATACAAAAAGTACCATCCTATCAGAACCCTTAGAGCAACCAGCCAGAAGAGCTGCATTGTTGAATATGTGATGTATTTAATTGACTTCATAAAATTTATTTTTATTTATCTATACTTGTATCCGTTTGTTATATGTTATAATTCTTTGAGAAAAATATTTCTCCATCTTACCTTAATACCTCCTCCGTCATGAATTTGTAAAGCTATAACACCCTCTGCTTCTCCAATTTTTTCATCATGTAAGTCGGTCATTAACTCATTATTAAGCCATGTCATAACCCTGTCGCCTTTGACAAGGATTACCAAATTATTCCATTCACCCGGCTTAAGGATATTTTCTTTTTCTTCTGGGATCTGTGCGAGCCATCCCCTGCCATAAGATTCATATATTCCGCCGGTGTCATTTCCTTTGGGTGCAACTTCCACTTGCCATCCGCTTATTTTTATTCCGTCAAGTGTTGACCTGAAAAAGACCCCACTGTTGCCATCTGATTCCTGTTTAAATTCAAGACGAAGGATAAAATTTTTGTATGAGTCGTTGGTGGTAAGGTAACCGTACTTTTTTTCCTCTCCGCTTTTGCAAATCAAATCACCATTTTCTACATACCATTTTTCCGTTCCATGAATTTTCCAGCCATCTAAGTTCTCTCTATTGAACATTGACTTCCCATAATCAGTCAAATCCCTGATTTTAATATTTCTGAACTTTACAACGCTGCCGTGGTCTTGCAATCCAATATGCCCCTTTCGTGCAAGTCCATAACCGGGATAGTTTTTCCATTTGGAATTTTTTACCCGTTCTTTCCAGTCGTCTGTCCAAAGCTCATATTCAACGATTTTTTCGCCATTAAGCCAGTGTTCAACATTGCCGTCTTTAACTTTAATTCCGGAGGTATTGAATTCTCCAACCGGCTTAAACTTTTTATTTTCAGCATTATGCATGGCGTAATTGGCGCGGGGTTTTTGCCATTCTTCCAATTTTTGCGGAAAGCCGATATCATCAATCAGTTGGTATTCCGGGCCGGTGGCATAAACCGTTGGATAATTATCTTCTAATACATGAAAAAATATTCCGCTATTACCCCCTTCTGAAATAGCCCATTCAAGATACAGTTCAAAGTCTTCAAACTTGTCAACTGTGATTATATCCCCACCAAGGTCTCCTCCTTTACCAAGTGCAACTAAGTTACCATCAATTACCTGCCAGCCATCGTTAACCTTGTCTTGCTTAAAACTTCTCCATCCTTGTGTTGTTTTTCCGTCAAACAAAAGCTTCCAGCCCTCCTTCTTTTCATGTTTTGTCAGTGAGTTTTGTATAGTAGGGGATTGGTTGTCTTTAACAATTTCTTTATCAGATTTTGAATTATAATTACATGAAATTAAAAGCGAAAAGCACAGAACTGTAATTAATAATTTATTCATATTTATTAAAGGATTTAGATTCTTATCATCTAAAGAGGGACTAAAAGTATAAAACTTTGCTTTTTCAAGCAATTATTTTATCTTCAGTAATTTTTTGCATACAATCAAAATGACCTTTGGGGCATTTTTTATATCCTAATTTGCTGCATGGTCGGCAACGAAGATTTTTTATTTCAACAATAACTGATTTATTTTTTTCTGTTTCGGGCAGGTAAGGATACATGCCAAAGGCAGGAACAGTATTTCCCCAAATTGATATTATCTGCTTTTTAAAAGCCGCTGCAATATGCATTAAACCTGTGTCATTGGTAATTATTTTTTCTGCCTGCCGAACCAGCGAAGCAGATTGATTGATGGAATATTTTCCGCAGGCATTATAAATTTTATCTCCAACTGATTTTTTGATATACTCACCTGTTTTAATGTCTTCATATCCGCCAAGCAAAACAATCGGCGTATTGATTTTTTTACAAACGGAAATAATCTTTTCAACAGGAAACATTTTTGTATTATGCTTTCCGCCAATTGCAAATCCGATAAATCCGTTTTGATGAGCAGCAGGTAGTTCCGAAATATTTATTTTTTCATTTTCAGGGATGAAATAATCCAAACCTTTTCCGTCATTTTTTACACCTAAATTTTTAACGGCTTCAAAGTACCTGTCAACAATATGTATTTCGGGTAAAAGATTTATTTTAAAGTTTACTAATAACCATTTTTTAATATTCAGTTTATTAAAAGTTTTGGAAGGTTTCCTTAGTTTTAATTTAACAAAAA
>JADFUO010000167.1 GCA_015222115.1 Bacteroidota bacterium
GAGGTGGCCATGCTATTTGTCTTGTTGGATATACAAACGATTATTTTATTGTGCGTAATAGTTGGGGAAAGGACTGGGGAGATGGTGGCTTTGCTTATGCTTCTAATAATTATGCGGAGGCTGCCTTTCTTGATGAGACTTATGGTGCTGTTCTGTAAAAAAACAACAGAAAAACTTGACATCCAGTTTTTTATGTTGTATATTTATATGTCTTAAAACAATTAAATCAAAGCTGAAAGATGTATTGATTTTTGCAGCATATTTGTTAAACAAGAGGCACACTGCAATATATATCAAATTCTTATTAATAAACTAAAAGGGAATAATTATGGCGCGAGCAAGAATTATAATTAAAGAAGGTATCAAACCTAGAGAACCTGCAGGTGAAATAAAACTGATGGCTCTTGCAGAAAAGGAAATAAAGAATAGAATTGAGGTGGCAATAGATGCTATTTTGGCTGAGACTGAATATGAGAGAATGAAAGAAAATCCACCCACCATTGGTGTAGAGAAAGATACTGTGTAGAGGAAAATACAGATCCAGGTGGTAGTGAACAGATAATATGTTTACATATTATTAATAGACAAGGTATAAGATTTTTGTTAATCGAGAACAGTTTTTTTCTCCATTTAATATCTCCTGCCGGTTACCGGAATGATAACTATGGTTAAAAAAAAAATAGTTGTAATTCTAAAACGATTAGAAAAAATAATATCCCACAGGGAATTGATATTCTTTTAATCCCGCCCATTTCAAATCCAATTTATACTCATAATATTGAAAAATTTATGCCCCTTGGGCTGCTGGCTCTTGCTGCCAGTCTTCGTTTAAATAATTATTGTGTCCGGATTTACCAACCATGGAAAAGACTATTGAATAAAGGTGATTATCAACAAGTTGCCAGAGAAGTATTGTTTAATAATCCAAAAATCATTGGTTTTTCTACCTGGTGTATTTCCTATCCCACATCATTAAAACTTGCTCAAACCATAAAATCCGTGGAACCGGAAATCCCTATAGTATTTGGTGGTCCACAGGCATCTATTCTCGACAGGGAAACACTTTCTCAATATTCGTGTATAGACTATATTTTACGTGGAGAAGCGGATAATACCATTATTGATCTCGTCGGAAATTTAACTAATAGCAATAATTCAAAATATCTTGAAAAGATACCGGGTCTGACATATCGTATTCCATCCAGGAAAAAGATCAAACGAAATGAAGATATCGGCTACATTACCGAAATGGACACTCTTCCCATACCTGCTTATGACTTGATACCTCTTAACAAGGTTATTAAGCTGGATGTTGGACGTGGTTGTCCTTTTAAGTGTACCTTCTGCACCACAAGCAGTTACTTTTCAAAATCTTACCGGGTAAAATCAGTATCACGAATAATCAAGGAGATGGATTATTGTTATAAGAAAAATGGAATTACCTCATTTGGTTTTGCTCATGATATGTTCACCCTGAATAAAAAGTTTGTTTTTGATTTATGCGAATCTCTTAAGCAGCATTATAAAAATATTGGACAAAAATACATCTGGTCATGCTCTGCCCGTCCCGATTGTGTTACGGATGAATTACTTAAAGAGATGAAGGAAGCCGGATGTACTGATATATTTTTTGGTATTGAAAGCGGATCGGATCGGATCCAGAAAAAAATTAAAAAGAATTTAAAATTGCCTGATACATATAAAGTTGCAGAAACATGTTCTAAGTTAGGAATTCGTATAGCTGCATCATTTATGGCAGGTTTCCCCGGAGAAACCAGAGAAGACCTTAATGATACTATTAAAGCCATACTTGAAATAAGTGCCAGGGGTGCAAAACCACAGATGTCCCTATTATCATTCCTGCCAGATACACCTTTACACAAAACCTGTAAAGATAAGCTGAAATATGATGGAAGATATTCAGATTTCTCCGCTTATATTTATAGTAAGGAAGAACAAAAGATGATCAGTAACAATCCCACTCTTTTTAGTTCTTTCTATTTCCTTCCTATTAAAGCAACCACCAGGGATAATTTATTATCCTTAAGCATAATGGTGAATGATTTACGGGATTTTCCCGATACCATTAATATGATAGCTGATTATTTGAAAAATGATATTAAAAATATTTTCTTCTTTAAAATATTGGAAGATCAAATACAAAAGTACAGGAAGGATAAAAAATCAGGTTATCCTGAATTTTTTTGTCTGGTTAATGGATTATGTGATTACATAACTTACCTCGAAGAAAAAGGATTACCGGTTTACATCAGGGATATTCTTCTTATGGAAACTACCAAAAAATCATTAAGAATAAAATTTATCTGGAAACAGATAAATAAACCAGGAAAGGGATCTCCTTGTAAACCTCAAAATAAGATAGATTTAAAAGATCAGCTTGTCTCAACCGGAAATCGGGGATTAATTTCTACTAATTACAAGATATCCAGCATTCTTGCCAAACATAAAGAAGGTAATTTATCAGGAGCCGGGTTACACTATGGACAATATAAGTATCTTGTAGCGGCCTGTTCAGAAAAAAAATCAATTTCTATCAGGCTTAGTGAAAAACATAACAAGGTAATGGAAAAGCTTGAAGATATGAGGGTTATTGATTTTTTTAATATTTGCAGGAGATTTATGAATGATAGAGAGATATGGAAATTTTTACGAAAATTGATTAGGATGGGGGTTGTTGAGGTTGAAAGCAATAAATCGGAGTAAATTCTTATTCTGTCTTCAATTAAATAGATAATAATTTAGTATCTGGTAATTTTTATAACTAATTTTAACTAAACAATGACAAAGGAAAATTATTAGTGAAAATTCCTTTAGGCATTTTAAATTTTCAATTATTATGCAAAAACAACTTTTCATAATAATTATTCACTGTACATTCCTCATCGCTAATTGTGCATTGGTTGGTGCGCAATCAAAAATCGATAATCTGAAAAATGTACTTAAAACTGCCAGGGATACAAATAAAGTGATCATTTTAAACAATCTTGCCATTGAATACAAGGAAGTTAACACTGATACAGCGCTGAAATATGCAACTGAAGGATTAGATCTGGGTAGAAAGATAGGTTTTCAGCGAGAAATTGCCAAATCGTATCATTTATTTGGGATTATATACAGAATGCAAGCTAAGTATATCGAGGCATTAGACTTTTATGAGAAAAGTAATGAAATATTCGAAGAATTGAATTATAAACCAGGTATTGCTGGTTGCTTAAACAGTAATGGAATCTTATACAGAAGACTAGGACAGATCGATAAAGCGTTAAATTTTTATTTAAGAAGTTTGAAAATTTATGTTGAAATTGGGGATAAACCAAAAATTGCCGATGTATCAAATAATATTGGTACAATATATCAGACAAAGGGAATATTAGATACTGCTTTGATTTATTATAACAAAAGTTTTTCGATAAATAAAGTTTTAGGCAATAAATCCATAATTGGTAGCTATTATATTAATATTGGAGAAATTTATGAAAACCAGGGAAAATATGATAGCGCAGAATATTATTATTTCAAATCTTTAAACATATTTAAGGAATTAGATAACAAAAGAAGTTTTATTTATTCTAATTTATATCTCGGTAATTATTATAATCACATTTCTGAGTACCAAAAAGCTGTTTCCTATTTTGAAATTACCTTAAATAATGCCCGGGAAGTTGGTATAATCGAACTAGTTGGAGAAGCAGCTACAGGACTCAGTAAATCCTATTCTCAATTAGGGCAAGATAAACAAGAATTATTCTACCTCAAATTATCTAACAGGATAAATGATAGTCTCAACCTGACCGAAATGGAAAAAAGTATTGAATTAACAGAAATATATAATGAAATTGAAAAAGAAAATGAAATACGGGATTTGAAATTTAAACGTCAAAAGCTAATCAATAACTTTTCTATAATTGCTTTTGGATTAGCTTTGGTTCTGGCATTTGTGATATTCCGGAACTACAGGATAAAAAATAAAGCCAACAAATTACTTGCAGAAATGGATCAGTTAAAATCGAGGCTTTTTTCAAATATTTCCCATGAATTTCGTACACCTCTAACCTTAATTCTTGGGCCTATAGAGGAAATGCTTTCGAAAACAGAAAAAAACCTAGCCAGCAGGAAAACGGTAAAAATGATGCAACGTAATACCAACCGTTTGCTAAACCTTGTGAACCAGATGCTGGACCTGTCCAAACTGGATGCAGGAAGCATGAAACTGGAACTGGTGGAAGGAGACCTGATAAAATCCCTGAAATTGATTGTACTCTCCTTTGCTTCCCTGGCTGAACAAAAAAAGATAAAATTTAGTTATACCTTCCCTAAAGAAAAATGGACAACCTGTTTCGACCAGGACAAGCTTGAGAAAATACTGAATAACCTGCTTTCCAATGCCTTCAAATATACTCCTGAAGGAGGGGAGGTGAAATGTGTAGTTAAATTGCCTGATCCCGGAAAAAATCTTGTTGAAATATCCATTCAGGATACAGGTAAAGGAATTCCTACCGGTCAGCTGGATAAAATTTTTGATCGTTTTCACCAGGTGAAAGAATCGTATGAACCGGAAAGTGCAGGCACCGGTATAGGTCTTTCCCTTACTAAGGAATTGGTCAACCTTCTGCATGGTGACATTAAGGTAGAAAGTGAATTGGAAAAGGGCACTATATTTATTGTACAGATACCTGTTGGAAAAGAACACTTGAAGGAATCGGAATATATTATCCGAAAGAAAGGGGAAATCACTGAACCTGCAATACAGCCAGAGTTGGAAGTTGTAGCAAAAGAAGAAGAGCATGCTGAAGACCTTTATCAGGAAACAAAGCCTGAAGAAGAATTCCCCCTGGTTCTTACCGTTGAAGATCATACCGATATCCGGACCCATATCCGGGAACACCTGAAAGATTGTTTCCGTATAATGGAAGCAGAGGATGGTGTTACAGGTCTTGCTAAAGCAATCGAAAATATCCCCGATCTGATCATTACTGACCTGATGATGCCTAAAATGGATGGGGTTGAAATGTGCAAGAAACTAAAGACCGATGAACGAACCAGTCATGTCCCGGTGATCATGCTTACAGCCAAAGCCAGTGTGGAAGACAGGGTTGAAGGGTTGGAAACAGGTGCAGATGCCTACGTTACCAAGCCTTTTAACATAAAAGAGCTCAGGGTTAGAGTTACAAAATTAATTGAGCAGCGTAAAAAACTGCGGGAACGGTTCAGCAGAAATGTCAAACTTGAACCTAAAGATATCGCCATTAC